>JAKLKW010000203.1:8892-12819 GCA_023150455.1 Alphaproteobacteria bacterium
GGCCGAAGCGCGGGCGGACCGCCTTGATCGCCTTGCTGAGCAGGTCGAGACCCTCGTTCTCCGGCCGCGGCGAGGGCCAGGACAGGATCTTCCTGCACCACGACGTCGCCTCCCAGTTGGTGACGCCGATCTCCGGGATCACCGCGACCGCCTCGCCCACGCGCGGCAGCACGAAATACCAGGGCCGCGTCGGCGTGTTCCAGGCGAACTGCGTGACGAAGCCGGAGAGGTACTCGAGGTTCATCTCCGAGGTCAGCAGGATCCCGTCCAGCTTCTCCCGCGTCATCAGCGCCCGCGCGCGCTCGACCCGGTTCTCGAACTCCTTCGCGGTGAACTCGGCCGGCTCGCGCCGGCGCCTCGGTGCAATCATGTCCCTATCCTGCCAGTACCAAGTCGAAGGTGCCGGCGAGCGCGCCGGCCTCGGTCCCGCCATGCGGCGCCAGCGTCACGGTCAGGGCGCGGCGCTCGGCCGCGCCGAGCGAGCGATAGAGGAAGTCGCGCTCGTTCTGCTTCTCGCCGTCGACATACATCTGCGTCACCAGGCGCGGGCGCCCGGGCGCCAGGACGGCGAAATGGATATGCGGCGTGCGGCCCGTGTAGGGCACCGGCCGGATCGTGCGGAAGCGGTAGGCGCCGTCCTCGGCCGTGCGGGCGCGGCCGAAGCCCTGGAAGGCCTCGTCGCGCGGACCGCGGTCGTTCGGATGCAGGTAGCGGCCCTGATGGTCGCATTGCCAGATCTCGACCGTGGCCCCCCGGACCGGCCGGCCGGCGAGGTCGAGCACCCGGCCCGACAGGAACGTGACGGTGCCCTTGGCCTGGTCGGGCCGGCTCGTCACCTTCACCAGATCGTTATCGGCATCGGCGGGGATCGACACCGGATAGAACGGTCCTTCGGTCTGGCGCGGCGTGGCGACCAGGATCTGGGCCCGCGCCCGCGCCGCCAGGCCAAGCAGAACCAGGCCGGAGCCTGCGCCGCGGAGAAGGGCACGGCGTGTCGGCATCGCGGTCATCGACTCCTCCTTGCTGCTGCCTCCCGGGAACGGCGCGTTCGTATCAGAGCGCCGGATCATGCGGCGCGGGACGCTACTGCTTGGCGAAGATGAGGTTGCAGATGCGGCCCTCGACGCGGCTGCCGCTGCCGTGGGCGCCGTCGAAGCGCGCCTTGATCGTATAGCCGTATTTCGTGCCCTTCTTGACGCGATCGACCGAGTACTCCTCGTCGCCCGTGGTCCCCGTCGCGCTCAAAGTCGCGGTTCCGTCCGCCTGAATCGCCCCGGCGATGACGAGAGAGGACGTCGTGGCCTTCGATTGCCAGGTGCCATGCAGAAGACCGTTCTTGACCTCGGCGAGGAACCTGTGGCGGTAGCCCTTGGCGCCGTCGGTGTGGCGCGGGCAGGAGACCGTGACCTCCCAGCTCCCGTCGAACGCGGCGGCTGCCTGCGGCGCGGGCTTCGGCAGGGCCGACGGCGCCGTCGGCGGCGGATTGATCGTCACGGTCGTCGGGCCAAGAAAATAGAAATTGCCGACCAGCGACGATGCCTCCCACGGCGTCTGCTCGTCCTTCGATTCGCGCGACACCTCGATGCGCACCCGCTTGAACACTTCCTCCAACGGGATGCCGGGCGTCTTGATCGCCTCGACCAGCTTCGAGGTGTAGAGGCCGTTACGCCCCGCGCCGTCGGCGGCCACCTTGCCCGGGGCGGTGGCATAGGCGATCAAGGTGCCCTTGGGCGCGTTGATTTGCGCCAGCCCGCCGCCCGTGCTGCGAAAACGCCGCTCGAACGGGTTGTTACGGCAGGCATCGAGGACCACGAGGTTGACGTCGCTGCCGCTCGCGGCGATCTGCTCCAGAACCACGTCGACATCGAGCGCCTCGAGCCGGACGGCCTGCTCGCTGGCGATCTGCGCATCGACCGGCACCAGGAAGTTGCGTCCGCTCACCTGCATGCCGTGGCCGGCATAGTAGAAAAGAGCGACCGATCCTGGCGTCAGCGCGCGGCTGAACTCGCCGACGGCCCGTTCCATCTGCTGCTTGGTCGCGTTCTCGCGCGCGATGACCTGGAATCCGGTTTCGCGCAGCGTCGCCGCCATGGCGCGCGCGTCGTTCACCGGGTTGCGCAGCGGGCTTTGCGGATATGCGGCGTTGCCGAACACCAGCGCGACGCGCTTCTCCACGGCGTGCGCCGGTCCCGTCCATCCCAGCAGCAGCAAGAACAAGGTGATCGCGCGCAGCCGTGTCCCCATGGCGGGCTCCCGTCCCGGGCCTCCTGGTCGACAAGCCTACATTGCGGCAAGTTGCCGAGGAAGTGAGCCGGTTCACCCACCGGGGCGCCGCCGCCGGGCCCGACCGCGCGCCCGGCGACCGCAAGTGGCCGGGAAGCGACACGCACGCTCGCGGCGCGCCCGCGGCGGGCCGGTGAAATCCAATTCCTGCCACAAACCGATCCGGATTGTCGCCGCAAAACCCCGGCTTATTGACGTCACGGGATCGCCGCGAGCGCAACGGCGCGGGTGATCGGTGCGGACGGTGAGCGGGTTAACAGCCTGTTCATTCTTGGCGCCTAGGATGCCACTCACCGATCGGCCCAGATCGACGATCCCGACAGAAAGTCAGGAGCAGGGCACATGGAACAGGTACAAGCGGATTCGTTCTCGGCCAGCGGCGCCGTCGCGGAGCATATCGCGAGCCCGGCGCTGCAGGGGCTCCTGGCGCATTGGGTCGCGTGCCGCGGCAAGCGTGCCATGCCGGCGCGCGACGATCTCGCCGAGGAGACCTTGAGCGAGGCCCTTCACGACCTGGTCCTGTTCGAGCTGTCCTGCGCCTGCCAGGACGAGACCCACGACGACGACGTGCCGGCCGCCGCCGCGCTGGTGTCGGGCATGGCGGCCTCCTATCACGAGGTGATCCGCCGCGGTCGGCCGATGTACGGCCGCCGCCACTACGCCAGGGGCGGCGAGGTCGAGCGCCTGCTGCTGCCGCTGTCGCGCAACGGCAGCAGCGTCGACACGATCCTGGTCGGCGTGCAGCGCCGGCAGTAGCCGGGCTCAGTTCAGCGTCTTGTCCGCGCGCAGCCGCGCGGCCGCGAAATCCACGAAAGCCCGCACCCGTGCATTGGCGTGCCGCCCTTCGGCGTGCACGACATGGATCGGGATCGGCGGCGGCTCGTAGGCCGCCAGCACGATCTTGAGCCGCCCCGCCGCGACGTCCGGCGCCGCCTGGTAGGACAGGACCCGCGTCACGCCGCGTCCGGCCAGCGCCGCCGCGATCGCCACTTCCGCCGTGTTCACGACGAGCTGCGCCGGCGGCGTCACCGTCTCGGTCTTGCCTGCGGCATGGAACGACCAGTTCGGCGCGCCGCTCGCCGCGGCGAAGGCGATCGCTTCGTGCCTGGCCAGGTCCGCCGGCCGACGCGGCACGCCGCGCCGCGCCAGATAGGCGGGCGTGGCGCAGACCACGCGCCGGACCGAGCCGACGCGGAGCGCGCTGAGCGACGAATCCGGCAGGTGTGCGATGCGCACCGCGACGTCGATCCCCTCCTCCAGCAGGTCGACGACGCGGTCGGCCAGCAGCGTGCGCGCCGTCACGCGCGGATGCCGCGCCAGGAATTCGAGCAGCACCGGCGCCACGTGGCGCGCGCCGAACATGACCGGCGCGGTCACGGTCAGGAGCCCGCGCGGCTCGGCATGAGCGCCGGCAGCCGAGGCCTCGGCCTCGTCGAGCTCGGCCAAGATGCGCTTGGCGTCGGCCATGAACCGGCTGCCGGCCTCGGTCAGGCGCACGATGCGGGTCGTGCGGTGCAGCAGCCGCGCGCCGACGCGCGCCTCCAGCGCCGCGACCGCGCGCGTCGCCGCCGGCGGCGACAGGCCGAGCCGCCGCGCCGCCGCGGCGAAGCCGCCCGCCTCGGCCACGGCGACGAAGACGCGCAT
>JAKLKW010000004.1 GCA_023150455.1 Alphaproteobacteria bacterium
GGCGACGGGCGCAGGTGCGGGCGCCGCGGCCGGTGCGGCGGCGGGGGCCGACGCGACGACGACGCCGGCCGGCGCGACGCCGGTCGCGGTGTCGAGCTTGCATTCGACCAGTGCGCCGTTGGAATCCTTGTACTTCCACTGGATCGGGAAGCCGAGCTGCGGCGCGTACTGCGTCTGCAGGCTCGAGGAATAGAGATTGGCCCAACGGTCCTCGTTGAGCATCACCACGGCGAGGTCGCCGAAGTCGCGATGATAGGCGACCTCGCGTCCGACCACGGTGATCGTGTAGTTCCACTCGATCGGCGACCCGCTGCCGCGCCGCTCGGTGACGTAGGACTTGAACGAGTTGCCCGGCGCGAGCTTGCGCAGCCCGCTGAAGCTGCCGGTGTTGCTCATCGTGCGCGACTGCCCGTCGATGCGCTCCTGCGACACCAGCGTGGTGCCCATGGCATGGACCGGCTTCTCGTAGCTGTTCTGCCGCGTGCCCGTCAGCACGTCGACCTTGACGCCTTTGTCCGAGCTCGCCGCGATCTTGTATTCCTCGCGATAGGCCTGGCCGGCGGCGTCGGTGCAGGTGAAGGCGTAGCGCGCGCCGACGGGCGGCGGCTGCATCTCGGTGGCGGGCGGCGTCTGGGCCGTCTGCGTCTGGGCCGTCTGCGTCTGGGCCGTCTGCGTCTGGGCCGTCTGCGTGTGTGCCATCAAGGGGGCGAGGGGCAGCGGCGCCAGCATCGCGGCAAGCGCGAAACCGGCGCGGGTGACGACAGGGCGTGCTTGCATCTTGCCAAGTCCCCGGGTTTTGATCGGCAATGCGGGCGATCTTTCGCCGATAATACTAGTCGAAGTCGGGGCGCTGTGTAATCAACCTCACTGAGGCGGGCGCCGGATTGGCCATGGACGGAGCGTTGACGATCGCGGCGCGGGGTGCCGGGCATCTGCGGCGATGGCGGCTCGCCGCACTGGCCGCCCTCGCGCTCCTCGTCTTCTGCCCGGATGCGCGCGCGGCCGAGGACGAGGTCGCGGCCACCTGGGATCGGGCGCATGTCGCCCTGCCGCGCCTGGCCGCCGGGCAGCGCCCGGTGCTCGGCCGGCTGCGCGACGCCGACGTCCAGGTGGCGCTCTCCGCGCTTTCCGCCGGGCTGCGCGTGCCCGCCGTGCTGCTGCTGCATGGCTGCAGCGGCATCGGGGCGGAGGAGGAAAGCGCGAAGCTGTTCTTCATGGAGCGGGGCTATCCGGTGTTCATGCCCGACAGCTTCGCCCGCCCCGGACGGCAATCGAACTGCGCCGTTCGCACCGCGCAGACCGCGCTCGCGCCCGGAACGCCGTATCTCAGGCTGGCGGAGATCGACTACGCGCTGGCGGCGATCGCGGCGCTCGGCTTCGTCGAGCGCGTGTTCCTGGTCGGCTACAGCGAAGGCGGGCTTGCCGTCGCCGCCATCGAGCAGAGCCCGCTGCCGCTCGCCGGCATCGTGGTGCTGTCCTGGCACTGCCAGGGGCGCGAGCCCTATGTCGGCATCAAGGCGCCGCCCGAGGTGCCGGCGCTCGCCGTGATCGGCGACAACGACCCGTGGTACAAGGCGCGCGCCGGACGGCATTGCGGCGAGGTGTTCGGCGACCGGCGCCGGGCGGTCTCGCTGGTGCTGCCGGGCAACGGGCACGAGGTGTTCACCTCGTCGAGCCCGGCCAGCGCCGCGCGCGCGCTCGATGCGATCCGCACGTTCCTCGCGACGAACTGAGCGGCGGGCCGATCGGCCAAGGGGCGCTATTCGTCGTCGAAGTCGCGCACCGCGTGCAGCACGATGCACTGGGCGCCGGAGCGCCGGCACAGCGCCAGCACGTCGCCTTGCGCGGCGCCGATCGAAGGCAGCCCCGCCTTCCACACCGCCGCGCCGTCCTGCGTGACGGCGAAGGCCTTGTTCGGCAGGGGCGAGCGCGCATAGGCGCGGAACGCGTCGCGCGCGCGGTCGCTCAGGCCCGGCGGCGGCACGAGCTGCGGCCGCGCCGGCATCACCGGCAGGCCGAGCCGGGCGAGGAAATTGTCGACCGTCGCGCCCCAGGCGACGGGATCCGCCAGGAACAGCGCGTGACCCTCGCTGACCGAGGCCGGCATCATGACGAGCTCGGCCTTGCCGCCCGCGGC
Organism: Alphaproteobacteria bacterium; assembly: GCA_023150455.1. Lineage (GTDB taxonomy): Bacteria > Pseudomonadota > Alphaproteobacteria > JAEULC01 > JAEULC01 > JAEULC01. The sequence continues at coordinate 2,138 of JAKLKW010000004.1, forward strand.
GCGATAGGCGCGGTGCATCTGGCGCACGAGGGCGGGACGATAGAGCGTGTCGTTCTCGGCATAGATCCACAGGCTCGGCACGCGCGCGCCCTGGCCGAAGGCGCCCATGGCCGCCACCAGCTTCTCGGGCTCGCACACCGCGTTGCGCTCGCGGAAATGCCCGCGCCCGCCGGCGAAGTTGATCAGGCCCAGCACCTGGGCCGGGGCGCCGCGCGCCAAGGCCAGCGCGCCGAAGCCGCCGGCCGACTGGCCGACGACCAGCGCCCGGCGCCGGTCGACATGGGGAAGCCCCGCCATGATCCGCAGGACCTCTCTCAGCTCGCGCGCCGTCTCGAACCCGGACTCGACATAGCGCGACGCGCCGCACGGACCGCTCGATTCGGCATAGTCGCCGGCCGACACGCCATAGCCGCGGCGCAGGAAGGCGAGCGCCACGAAGCCGCGCCGCGCGAACTCGACGGCGACGGTGGTGTAGGTGTCGACGCGGTACTCGCGGCGCAGCGCCTCCTCGCCCGGCGTGCCGTGCGCCAGCACGACCAGCGGGAACGGCCCGGGCCCGCGCGGGCGCACCTCCATCGCCGCCAGCGGCAGGACGACGCCGTCGAACGTGGCCGGCAGCTGCAGGAAGCGTCGCACCAGCGGCGCCGGCGCGTCCTGCGCCTGCGCCTGCGCCGGCGCGGCGATGAGGGCGCTCGCCAGCAGCAGCATCGGCAGGACCAGGCGCGGAAGGGAGCGGGCGAAGGTCGGCGCGATCATCGTCGGCCCGAGGCATAGCATGCCGCTGTGGGCCCGCGCGAGACGGATGCGACCGGGCGGCCGTGGATCCGGCCGCCGCTCAACTGCCGGGCGCGCGGATCAGCGCGTGCCTACCGGTCCTCGATGTCGGCCTGCTGGCTGGACAGCTCGCAGGCGGGTGCGGAGCGCTGGCAGGTGGCGAGCGCCTGGCGCCGCGCCTCGCCCATCGAGCGCATGCTGGCGGCCCAGGCGAAGGAGCCGGTCGGCGCGGTGGCGAAGGCTTTGAACGGATAGGACGAGGCGGCGTATTGCTGGAAGGCGGCCTTGCCGTTGGGCCCGAGATTCGGCGGCTCGGCCGGCCGGCGCCCGACCTGCTGCGTCGGCAGGCCGAGCTTGCGCAGGAAGTCGTCCACCGGGCGGGTCCAGGCCGGCTCGCCCTGTGCGAACACGGCATGGCCGTTGCGCGGGATCGGGCCCAGCATCACCAGTTCGCCCCGCCCGCCGGCCTCGGCATAGGCCTGGTGCATCGACCGCGCGAGCGCGGGCTCGAAGGAGCGATCGTTCTCGGCATAGACCCACAGCGTCGGCAGGCGCCCGGCCGCGCCGAAGGCGCGGATCGTGTCGATCAGCTTCTCCTTCTGGCAGACCGTGCCGGTCTTCGGGTCGTGGCCGCGACCGCCGGCGAAGTTGATCACGCCCAGCACGCCCGACGGCGGCATCGACGCCAGCGCCAGCGCCGTGATCCCGCCGACCGATTCGCCGGCGACGACGACGCGGCTGCGATCGACGCCGGGGCGCGTCGCCGCGCCGGCGATGATCGCCGCCAGGTCCTTGGCGCCGGTCCGGCTTGCCTGCCGATAGCGCGTGGCCTCGCAGCTGCCGTCCGATTCGGAATAGCGGCCCTGCGAGGCGCCATAGCCGCGACGCATCGCCGCGACCGCGACGAAGCCGCGCCGCGCGAAGGATGCGGCCTGGGCCGTCAGTCCCACGACCGACTGGCCGCGCCGGCCGTCCTCGCCGCTGGCCTTGCCGTGGGCGATCACCGCGAGCGGGAAGGGGCCGGCGCCGCGCGGCCGGACCTCCATGGCCTCGAGGCGCAAGGACTGGCCGTCGATCGTGACGGGCAGGTCGAAATGGCTCCGGAGCAACGGCGGCGGCTCAGCGCCCGCCGGCGCCGGCGCGAATACCGGGGCGGCAATGGCCGCCGCAATGGCCAGCACCAGGCGCAGCATCATCGTCCCCCGACGTCCTCCGACCGCCAGACCAACGGCGCATCCCGCGGATTCGTTGCATTGAACCGCCCGGGAATGGCGGGATTGTGGCAGGCCGACGGGCGGCGTGTCCTGCGACACGAACGTGACTTGCGGCGCGCGCCCCGCCGGTCCATCTAGACGCCCATGCAACGCTCCCTGTTCGCGCCCGCCCTCGTGCTCCTCGGCAGCGCGGCCGTGGTCGGCACGGCGGTCGCATCGCAGTATCTCGGTGGCCTCGAGCCCTGCGTGCTGTGCTACTACCAGCGTTACCCGTGGTACGCGGTGATCGCGCTGATGCTGGCCGCGCTGGTCCTCGGCGGCCGCGCGCGCGCCGCGCTGCTGGGCCTGGCGGCGCTGCTGTTCGCGGCCGGCGCGGTCATGGGCGCCTATCACGTGGGCGTCGAGCACAGGCTCTTCGCCGGACCGGCGTCGTGCGGCTCCGTCACCATCGATGCCGGGTCGATCGAGGCCCTGCGCGCGCAATTGATCGGCAAGCCGGTCGTGCGCTGCGATCAACCGGCCTGGTCGCTGTTCGGCATCTCGATGGCCGGCTACAATCTCGTCGCTTCGCTCGCCATGGCGGCGCTGGCCGCCCGGCTGGCGCGACGGGAATGGCAGGCGCGGGGATGGAAATCGGCCGCATGACGGAATCGCACAGGACGTTTCACCGGATGCCCGGCGACCCGCCGCCGCGCGAGATGGTCGAGCGCATCATCCGCGTCGACCAGGCCGGCGAATACGGGGCGGTCCGTATTTATGCGGGGCAGCTCGCCGTGCTGCCGGAAGGGCCGTCCAAGCAGGCGGTGCGCGACATGGCCGCCAAGGAAAAGGAGCACCTGGCGGAATTCGACCGGCTGATCGCCGAGCGACACGTGCGCCCGACCGCGCTGCAGCCGCTCTGGCACGTCGCGGGCTTCGCGCTGGGCGCGGCGACGGCGCTGCTGGGGCCGCGTGCCGCGATGGCCTGCACGGTCGCGGTGGAAGAGGCGATCGACGAGCACTACGCGGCGCAGGCGCGTGCCCTCGGTGACGACGAGAAGACGCTGCGCCGGCGCATCGAGACCTTCCGCGAGGACGAGCTGGAGCATCGCGACACGGCGCTGCGGCACGAGGCCGAGAAGGCGCCCGCCTATCCGCTGCTGTCGGCCGCGATCAAGTCGGGCTCGCGCCTGGCGATCTGGCTGTCGGAGCGCATCTGACGATGAACGACGTCGCAGCGCGCCCAGATATTCCGGGGGCGAACGTGGCGGGCACAGGCGGGCTGATCCTGCCCTATGGCGGCGTGCTGCCGACCATCGGCAGGGACGTGTTCATCGCGCCCAACGCCACGGTGATCGGCAACGTGACCATCGGCGACGGGTCGAGCGTGTGGTTCAACGTGCTGATCCGCGGCGACGACCACTGGATCAAGATCGGCGAGCGCACCAACCTGCAGGACGGCACCGTGGTGCACCTGAGCAAGGACACGGCGCCGACCTGGATCGGCTCGGACATCACGATCGGCCATGGCGCGATCATCCACGGCTGCACCTTGATGGACCGCTGCATGGTCGGCATCGGCGCCATCGTGCTGGACGGCGCCGTGGTGGAGACCGGCGCCATCGTCGCCGCCGGCGCCGTGGTCTCGCCGGGCAAGCGCGTGCCGGCGGGCGAGATGTGGGCGGGCTGCCCGGCCAGGAAGGCGCGCGACGTAAGGCCCGAGGAGCTCGTCTATATCGACCGCAACGCCGCGCATTACCGCGGCCTCGGCGACAGCTACCTCGCCATGCGCCGCGCGCCGGTGCCGGGGCGGTAGCGTGCAAGATATTGGAAATATTATAGTTTTTTCTGATTGTGGCTGCGGCGCGCGCCTGTGCGCGCCTTGACTCGGCCGGCAGGGCAGCCTATCCAACCCGCTTCCGAGCAAAAGGTGGCTTGAAGAGCATGTCGAGCATCGGGGTGCCGGTCGAACGGCGCAAGAGCGTGCCGGTCACGATCGGCAACGTGACCATCGGCGGCGACTGGCCGATCATGGTCCAGTCCATGACCAACACCGACACGGCCGACGCCGACGCGACGGCCCGGCAGGTGAAGGCGCTGGCCGATGCCGGCTCCGAGGTCGTGCGCATCACGGTCAACAACGAGGACGCCGCCAAGGCCGTGCCGCATGTACGCGACAAGCTCGACAAGATGGGCTGCGACGTGCCGCTGGTCGGCGACTTCCACTATATCGGCCACAAGCTCCTGACCGAGTACCCGGCCTGCGCGCACGCCTTGGCCAAGTACCGCATCAATCCCGGCAACGTCGGCTTCCGCGAGAAGAAGGACAAGCAGTTCGCGATGATGTGCGAGGTCGCGTGCAAGAACCGGAAGCCGGTCCGCATCGGCGTCAACTGGGGCAGCCTCGACCAGGAGCTGCTGACGCGGCTGATGGACGAGAACTCGCGCGGCAACAACCCGAAGGACGCGATCGAGGTGACGCGCGAGGCGATGATCGTCTCGGCGCTCGAGAACGCGAAGGCGGCGGAGGAGATCGGCCTCGAGCGCTCGCAGATCGTGCTGTCGGCCAAGGTGAGCTCGGTGCAGGACCTCGTCGCGGTCTACACCGGCCTGGCGGCGCGCTGCGACTACGCGCTGCACCTGGGCCTGACCGAGGCCGGCATGGGCTCGAAGGGCATCGTCGCCTCGGCCGCCGCGCTCGGCATCCTGCTGCAGCGGGGCATCGGCGACACGATCCGCATCTCGCTGACGCCCGAGCCCGGCGGCGACCGCACGAAAGAGGTCATCGTCGGCCAGGAAATCCTGCAGACCATGGGCCTGCGTAACTTCACGCCGCTGGTCGCCGCCTGCCCCGGGTGCGGGCGTACGACCTCGACCGTGTTCCAGGAGCTGGCGCAGGACATCCAGGGCTACGTGCGCAACAAGATGCCGGAATGGCGCCGGCAGTATGTCGGCGTCGAGACCATGCAGCTGGCCGTGATGGGCTGCATCGTCAACGGCCCGGGCGAGAGCAAGCACGCCAATATCGGCATCTCGCTGCCCGGCACCGGCGAGCAGCCGGCCGCCCCCGTGTTCATCGACGGGCAGAAGGTCACGACGCTGCGCGGCGCCAACATCGCGCGCGAGTTCCAGGCGCTGGTCGACAAGTACGTCGCGGAGAAATACGCAAGGCGCGCCTAGGCGCGCGTTGATCCGCGCGCCTTCCATTTAGGTCGGGCGGCCGGATCGACGGCCGCCTGATCGCCGCGAACGTTCCGGAACGTTCCGCGCTTGCCCCTTGACTCGCCGCGCGGTCGAGCGCAGCATTTCAGTCATTCTCCGACAATGCGTCCATCGCGCGCCGGCCGTCGGCTTGTCCGTCGGCGATCGATTCACGCGGAGCGGGACGGCTCGGTGGAAGCGTTCGGAGCGGAACGGCCGCGCATGCGTCACCATTCGTCACCACCGCCGGAAGCAGGCGAGCGTGGGGCGGCGTTCGGCTGCGCGCCGCGCCGGGGAAATCGACCCAAGGATGCGTCATCCGTCATCACCGCGGCGCGACCGCGGTGTAAGTGCTTGTAACCGCAATCGATTGCCGCGGGCGCGCCAGCTCGTGGGAAACCGCCGACGCGTCATCGCCCAGCGAGCAGGTTCGGCTGCCCGGGGCCCGCGAAGTCGGCCCGTCCTTCGACCGGCCGCGACACGCCGCGCCCTCCGCGTGCGGCATCCGGATCGGTTCACGGCGGAGGCGCGGAGACGCGGAGGAGCACGCGGAGGCAGGCCGGCTTTGGCGGAGGGGGCGCGGCGCCGGATCCGGTCCTTCGCCGCGCCGATGGGAACAACGGGAACGTGTCATCCGTCATCACCGCGCGCACGACGGCGGGGCAAGTCCTTGAGACCGCGTTCCGATTGGACGGGCCGCGCGCGCCTGCGGAAAACGTAAACGCGTCATCACCCGTCATCGCCGGCATCTGGATGTCGCGCGCGGAAAGACCGAGAATGGCGCGCCGGCCGCCGTCCGGGGCGGCCGGGTGGGGGAGCGCCGTGGCGTCGAGCGACCTGCGGGTGTTCATCAACTACCGGCGTGACGACAGCCCCGGCTCGGCCGGGCGGCTGCACGACCGCCTGGCGCTGGAGATTCCGCCCGAGCACCTGTTCATGGACGTCGACGCGATCGCGCCGGGGGTCGACTTCGTCGACGAGATCGACCGCAAGGTCAGGGCCTGCGACGTGATGCTGGCGATCATCGGCCGCGGCTGGCTCGACGCCGCCGACAAGGAGGGAAGGCGCCGGCTCGACGATGCGGCGGATTTCGTGCGCCTGGAGATCGCCATGGCCCTCAGGCACGGCGTCAACGTGGTGCCGATCCTGGTGGACGGCGCCAGGATGCCGGCGGCCGAGGACCTGCCCGAGGAGTTGCGGGCGCTGGCGCGGCGCAACGCGGTCGAGCTCAGCCATCAGCGCTTCGCCGCCGAGGCGAAGAGCCTGGCCCAGGCGCTGGTCAAGAGCCACGCCGAGGCGAAGGCCCGCGCGGCCGCAGCCGAGGCGGCGGCGCGGCCCCGGCTGCTGTCGTCTCGGCGCCTGGCCGGCGCGGCGGCGACCGCGTTCGCGTTCATCGCCTCGGGCGCGATCCCCGGCCATTTCTTCGCCGCGCCTGGCACGGAGTGGTGGTTCCTGCGGATCGGCCCCGGCGCGCAGCTCTGGGTCGCGTTCGGCGCGATGGTGGGTCCGGCGCTGGCGCTGAAGCTGTGGATTCCGCGCCTGGCGTTGCGCCAGTTCTGGAAGTGCGTCGCCGCCATCTTCGGCACGCTGGTCGCCATGGCCGCGCTGGCGCTGGGGCTGCAGGAGGCGTTCATGTCGTTCGTGCCGCCCAATCCCCAGCGCGGCGTCGACATGCTGGTGTGGATGGGAACGATCGAGATACCCGTCACCTTTGCCTCCGGCGCCGTGCTGGGATGGCTGCTCGCCTGGGCGCTCCGCTTCTGGTTCCCCGACAAGGGCGGGCCGGGCTTCTTCAGCCGCATGGTCCTGATCTGGATCGCTGCCGGGCTCAGCTATGCCGTCGCCAACTATCTGCTGATCTCGATCGCCGAGGCCGCCGCTGCGCGTGTGGCGGGCGCCGAGGATGCGCTCGGCGCGCGCGAGGCCATGCGGATGTGGACCGACACGGTGGTGTTCGGCTTGTGCTGGGCGCTGGGAATCGTGCTGACCTTCCGCCTGGCCGCGCGCGCCCGCTGAACCGCGCGCGCCGCTTCAATCCAGCCGGCGGTCCTCGAGGTGGCGCCGCAGCGCCCGCGTGTAGCGCGGCATCACGGTCGGCATGATCGACTGGCCCTCGGGCGGGCGGTCGATGCCGAACACCGTCCTGGGGAAGTCGAGCGGCTTCTGCACCGACCAGATCTCCTCGTGCTTCTCCGGCGGCAGGATGCGCGCCGGGTCGCCGACGGCGACCCAGCCGATCGGCACGGTGGCGTCGGCGGCCAGGCGCGTGCGCAAATGCACCGTGCCGTTGATGCGCACTTCCGCGCGCCGGCCGACGACGGCGCGATTGAAGACGCAGGCGCCGGTGGCGAGGAACGCCTCGGCCTCGACCGTGCAGCCGGTCAGATAGGCGCGCGGCCCGACCAGCACGTTGTCGCCGACCGTCAGCGGCGCCTCGGGCGCGCCGCGCAGCACGGCGTTCTCCATGATCACGCAGTCGCGCCCGATGCGGATCGGCCCGCCCTCCGCGCTCAGGACCGCGCCGAACAGCACGCAGCTGCCTTCGCCGATCTCGACGTCGCCCGAGACGACGGCGTTGGGCGCGATGTAGACGTCCTTGGCCAGGGTCGGCCCGGCGCCGCGGTGCTCGATCAGCATGAGGTGCTCCGTCAGATATCCAGCCGCTTCATCACCCGCTCGGGAATCGCCTTGATGACCGCCATGATCGGGGTCCAGAACCACGGCGCGTAGATCTCGTCGCGTCCCTTGAGCGCCGCCTTCAGCGCGGCCTCGGCCACCGCGCGCGGCGAGGCGACCAGGAACAGCTCGGGGCGGCCGAAGGTCATGGCCGTGTCGACGAACCCGGGCTTGACCGTGGTCACCGTCACGCCGTGACGATGAAGGCGCGCGCGCAGGCCCTGCAGATAGGCATGCAGGCCCGCCTTGGTCGCGCCGTAGACATAGTTCTTGCGCCGGCCGCGGTCGCCGGCGACCGAGCCGAGCGCGATCAGGTGCCCGCCTTCCTGGTCCTCCAGATGCGGGGCGAGCCGGTGCAGCACGCTGACCGCGCCGGTGAACCCGGCGCCGATCGTGGCCAGCGCCAGGTCGGGCTCGGCGTCGACCGAGGCCTGCTCCTCCATGTAGGCGAAGGCGAGGAAGACGCCGAGACGCCCCGGCGCCAGCCGGCGGCAGTCGCGCGCGAAGTCGGGGTGCGACGCGGTGTCCAGCGCGTCGAAGCCGAGCACGTGGACGGAAGCCGCGCCGCGCAGCGCCAGGTCCTTGGCGAGGATATCCAGGTCCTCGCGGTCGCGCCCGGCCAGGATGACGCCGTCGCCGCGCCGGGCGACCAGGCGCGCGAAGGCGCGCGCGATGGCCGAGGACGCGCCGAGCACGACCCAGGTTTCGCCGCTCATGGGGTCTCGCCGCTCACGCCACGTCCTCGCGGATGCGCAGGCGGCGCGCCATGTCCGAGCGGAAGCGTCCCTGCGGGTCGACCGCCGCCAGCACGCGGCGCAGCTCGTCGAGGCGCGGGTACATCCGGGCGAAGCCCTCCGGGCTCAGCGCCGAATCCTTGGCCAGGTAGATGCGCCCGCCGTGGTCGAGCGTGATGCGCTCGAGCCGGTGCAGCAGGTCCGGCGCGTCGGGCCGGTTCGGGAAGTCGAGCGCCAGCGTGATCCCGCGCATCGGGAACGACAGAAAGCCGCGCCCGTCGCCGCCCAGGGTCTTGATGACGGCGAGGAACGAGGCGGCGCGCGACTGCGCCGCCGCCTCCAGCAGCGCGCGCAGGCCCTTCTCGGCCTCGGCGTCCGGCAGCACGCACTGGAACTGGCGGAAGCCGCGGCTGCCGTAGAGCCGGTTCCAGCCGCTGAGCGCGTCGAGCGGGAACAGGAACCGCCGCAGGCCGACGCTGCGCTCGCGCCCGCCCGCCGGCACGCGGCGGAAATAGAGCTCGTTGAAGGCGGCGACGCCGGCCGCGTTCAGCACGGAGCCCGGCAGGTCGAACGGCACGGGCAGCGCGCCGCGCCGGTCGCGCGCGACCGCCGTGCCGGCGGGCGCCGGCTCGGCCGTCTCGAGGATGCCGCGGCCGAGGCTGCCGCCGCGCGCCAGCGCGTCGATCCAGCCGACCGACCAGGTCGCGGCGCGCGCGCGCGTGGCGAAGGCGGACAGGAAATCGTCGAGCGAGGCCATGCGCTCCTCGCGCAAGCGTACCGCCGGCGACGGCACGCGCTCGAGCGCGAGGCCGAGGCGCAGCACGATGCCGCTGAGGCCGATGCCGCCGCAGGTCGCCGCGAACAGCGCGGGATCGGAGTCCGGCGTGACGCGCCGGACCGCGCCGTCGGCGGCCAGCAGGTCGAACCAGCGCACGTGGTCGGCGAAGCTGCCGACGCGGTCGTGGTTCTTGCCGTGCACGTCGTTGGCGAGCGCGCCGCCCAGCGTGACGAAGGCGGTGCCGGGGCAGACCGGCGGCATCCAGCCGCGCGGCAGGAACACGTCGACCAGGTCGTCGATCGTGACGCCGGCCTCGCAATCCAGCGCCCCGGTCGCCGCGTCGAACGCGAGCAGGCGGTCGAGGCGCTCGGTCAGGATCGTGTCGCCGCCCTGGTTCAGCGCCGCGTCGCCGTAGGCGCGGCCCAGGCCCCGCGCGATGACGCCGCCGGGGCCTGCGGCCCAGAGCGCGGAGGCGACTTCGCCGATCCGCTCGGGCCGCCGCGCGGTCGTCTCCGCCACGGCCACGCGGCCCCAGCCGGAGAGGCGGAGCAGCGCCGCGCCCTGAGGGCGCTCAGCCATAAATCACCACGGCGAAGGCGACGGCCCAGCCGACCACGCACACGATCATGAACGGATCGGTCAGCACGATCCGGGTCGGCGAGCCCGAGCGCTCCTCGACCAGCGCGATCTGCAGGTAGCGCAGGATGCCGCCGACGACGAAGGGCGTCGTCAGGTACAGGTTCTCGCCGAGCCGCGCCATCACCTGCTGGTCGGTCGTATAGATAAGGTAGGAGACCAGCAGCGCGCCCAGCACCATGGCGAGTGCCGCGTCGAGGAACGGCCTCGTGTAGCCGCTGAGGCTCTTGCGGTGCTGGTCGTCGAGCTCGCGCACCAGGTCGTCGCGGCGCTTGGCGATGGCGAGGAACAGCGCCAGCAGGCCCGAGCAGATCACGATCCACACGCTCGGCTTGATGTCGGCGACGGCCGCGCCGGCCTCGACGCGCAGCACGAAGCCGATCGCGAGCACGACCACGTCGACGATCGAGACGTGCTTGAGCGCGAAGCAGTAGGCGACCTGCATCGCCAGGTACAGGGCGAGGAAGGTGAAGAACCGCATCGACAGCAGCGCGCCGACGACGATCGCGAAGCCGCCAAGCGCCGCCATCGCCGTCAGCGCGGTGCGCTCGTCCACCGTGCCGGCGGCGAGCGGACGCAGGCGCTTCAGCGGGTGCAGCCGGTCGGCCGCGCGGTCGCGCCAGTCGTTCAGGATGTAGACGGCGCTGGCCGCGGCGCAGAAGCACAGTGCCGCGATCAGCGTCGCCGCGATGTTGCCCGCGGTCTGCGCCTCGGGCGTGAAGAACAGCGGCGCCAGCACGAAGGCGTTCTTCACCCATTGATGCGGTCGCATCAGGGCGATCAGGCCGCTCGTCGAAACCTGGCTTGGGCGCACGGTCGGCGAGATTACGGGCCATGCCCGCGCGTGGCAATTGCAGCCGTGCTAGCCTGCCGCATCGGCTCGTGGGCGGGGGCATGTACCGGATCGGGGTCATCTTGTGCCGCGGCGCGGTGCAGCGCTGGCAGCGCGCCTGCATCGAGGCGATCGAGGCGCTGGGCTACGCCGAGATCGCGCTGGTCCTGGAACTGGACAATCCGTCGCCGCTGCGCCTGCCGGTCGGCGCGCGCGCCGGGGCGGAGGTGCCGGGCGACTGGATCCCGCCGGGGACGGCGATCGTCGCCGGCCGCGCCGCGGCGTTGGATGGTGGCGCGGCTTGGACGCTGCGCGATGCCGACCGCGCCGCGATCGCCGGGCATACGCTGGACGTGCTGCTCGACCTGACCGGCCTGCGCCTCGCGGCCGGCCCCGGCCCGTCGGCCCGCCACGGCGTGTGGGGCCTGCATCACGGCGATCCCGCGCGCTTCGACGGGCGCGATCCCGGCTTCCGCGAGGTCGCCACCGGCGCGCTTTGCAGCGCGGCGCTGCTCTATCGCGCGATCGGCGACGATGCGGGCGGCGGCCCGGAGGTCGAGGTGCTGCGCGAGGGCTGGTTCAAGACGCGGCAGACGCCGCGGCGCAACGCCGATTCCGTGCTGCTGCTCTCGGCGCGCCTGCCCGCGCTGGTCCTGCGCGCGATGGCGGAGACGCGCGGCACGCCGCTTGCGGTGCGCCGCCTGTGCCTGCCGCCGCCGGCGTCGCCGCCGCGCGCGCGCGACCGGTTCGCCGCCTGGGCCCAGGTTGCCGCCGCCATGGCCGGCAGCGCGCGCCGCCGGCTGTGCCGGGAGCGCTGGACGGTCGGCGTCGTGGCGCAGCCGGTCGACGAGGTCGTGCGCGCGCGCCGCCTCGACGCGCCGCGCTGGCTCGCCAACCAGCCCGACGACCGCTTCTACGCCGACCCCTTCCCGCTCGGCCGCGCGGGCGGGCGGCTCGAGGTCCTGGTGGAAGCGGCGCGGTACGCGGTCTCGCGCGGCTACCTGGCGCGCCTGGAGCTGGATGAACGGGCCTACGCGCGCGAGGCCGCGCTGCTGGAGACGCCGGAGCATCTGTCCTATCCCGCGATCCTCAACGAGGACGGCGCGACCTATGTCATTCCGGAGAGCTGGCAGACGGGGCGGCTCGCGGCCTATCGCCTCGATGCGGCGAGCGGCGCGATGGTGCACGACGGCGACCTGATGGTCGGCATGGCCGTGGTCGATCCGACGCTGCTCCGGCACGACGGCAAGTGGTGGCTGTTCTGCTGCGACCGGCACGATCACGACCAGAGCAATCTCTACGTGTTCCACGCGGCGAGCTGGCGCGGTCCCTGGCTGCCGCACGCGCAGAACCCGGTGAAGATCGACGTGCGCTCCAGCCGTCCGGCCGGCGCGTTCCTCAGCGTCGACGGCGCGCTGTACCGCCCGGCGCAGGACTGCGCCCTGCGCTACGGCAGCGCGATCGCCGTCAACCGCGTGCTCGAGCTGACGGAACGGCGCTTCCGCGAGGAGGTCGCCTTCGTGCTGCGGCCCGACCCGGACGGGCCCTATCCCGACGGGCTGCACACGATCAACGGCTTGGACGGGGTCACGGTCGTCGACGGCCAGAAGCTGAGCTTCGAGCCCCTGGCGGCGATCGCCGACCGCTTCGCCCGGCGCCGCAACCGGCGCCGGCGGGATGCGCGTGCCTAGCGCGCGCTTCCGATCGGGGCGGCTCGTCCCTCAGTAACCGTCGAAGTCGCCGGTGATCACGCCCCAGTCGTAGGGCGGCGGCGCGTCGTCGGGGCAGCGCCGTCCGTCGAAGGGGACGGTGCCGGCGCGCAGGAAGGCGGCGCGGCGCAGAAGCGGCGTCAGCTCGTCGCGCGAGCAGATCGCCTCGAGCCGCCAGGCGCCGCCTTCGCGCGCGCGGTCGATCGCGGCGGCGAGCACGCAGGCGAGGCCGTCGCGATCGGTGCCGAGCAGCTCCATGAGGCCGGCGCGGCCGTTGGCGCGCTTGCCCCAGGACGCGTCGCGCATGCCCCACACCGCGGCGGCGACCGCCTCGCCGCCGCGCCGCGCGGTCAGCCACTCGTAGCCCATCGCCGCCTCGGGCGCGTAGCGCCATTCGAGCTCCGCGAGCGTGCGCACGACGCGGCACTCGCCCGGCGCGGGACGTGGCTCGATCAGCCGCGCCAGCGCAGCGCCGTCCGGCTTGCCGGCCGCGACCTCCACGCCGCTTCCGGTCCGTCCCCGCGGCAGCAGGGCGACCAGCCGGTCGAGCACGGCGCCGCCGGCGCCGGGGCGCCGGCGCGACGGCCGGATCCAGCGCACCCAGCGCGGCATGTCGTCGATGTAGTGGAAGGCCTGCGACTTGACGAACATCGGCAGGCTGGTGTCGTTGGGGAAGCCGTAGATCACCTCGATCCCGCGGGCGGCGGCTTCCTCGCGCGCCTTGCGCGCGAGCAATCCGAACAGCCCGCGGCCGCGGGCGCGCGGATGCACCATCGTGTCGATCGACTGGCAGGCGGCGAAGCGGCGCCCATCCAGCACCGCCTCGGTCGGGATCAGCGCGTTCAAGCCGGCGATGCCGTCGCTGTCCTCGCCGACCATCAGGACGGCGGGGACGTCCTTGCGGCCGAAGAAGCGCCAGCGGTCATGCGCGAGCGGGCGCTCGCCCTGCTTGACGGCGTCGAACAGGGCGCGGATGCCGGCGAGGTCGTCGGGCACGGCCGGGCGCCAGCGCCATGCCGCGGTATCCATCGCTAGACGCTCCAGCCGAAGATGAGGCCGAGCGCCGCGACCGTCGCCAGCCCACGCAGCGCCAGGGCGCCGTCGGTGCGGATCGCGGCGTAGCTGAGCAGCCAGACGCCGGCGCCGACCTTGACCGCCGCCGCCAGCGCGAGCAGCGGCGCGCTGGCCAGCAGCAGCAGCGACGGGTTGGCGACGAATCCCAGCGGCACGACGAACAGCCCCAGTCCGATGCGCAGCGATTGCCAGGCCACCGGCAGCCACGGCGTCTCGGCGATGGCCGAGGCGATGTAGACGTTGCCGCAGACCGGCGGGGTGATGGTACACAGCAACGCGTACCAGAACACGAACATATGCGCGTTGAGCGGCGGCAGGCCGAGCTTGACCAGCGCCGGCCCGGCCACGGCGATGCAGATCAGGTAGGCCGCCGTGGTCGGCAGCTCCATGCCCAGCACGATGCAGGCGAGCGCCGTCAGCACGAGCGCGACCCACAGCCTGCCGCCGGACAGGCCGACGATCAGCGAGGTGATCTTCACGCCGAGCCCGGTCATGGCGAAGGTGCCGACGATCAGCCCGGCGCAGATGACGATCGACGCGATCAGCGCGATCTGGCGCGCGGCGTCGACCAGCGCCTCCTGCGCGCGGCGCCAGAACAGGCCGAGCGAGGGGCCGATGGCGGAGTCGACCGGCAGCAGCAGGGCCGTCACCGCGGTCGCGAACACGGCGGAGTAGGCGGCGCCGTAGTCGCCGCCTGCCAGCATGCCGACCAGCATGCCGAACGGCAGCAGGAAGAACGGCATGGTGCGCGCGACGCGCGCCCAGCCGGGCAGGGCCGATGCGTCGAGCCCCTTGAGGTCGTGGCGGTGGGCGAAGTGGTGCACGCCGAACCAGCTCGTCACGAAGAACAGGATCGCGGGCAGGATCGCCGCGACCATCAGCTCGGCATAGGTCGTGCGCAAGAGCTCCGCCATCAGGAACACGCCGGCGCCCATGACCGGCGGCGTGATCTGGCCGCCGGTCGAGGCGACGGCCTCGACCGCCGCCGCCATGCTCGGCGGGTAGCCGAGCCGCTTCATCGCGGGAATGGTGACCGTGCCGGTCGAGGCGACATTGGCCGAGGCCGAGCCCGAGATCGTGCCGTAGAGCGCCGAGGCCAGCACCGCGACCTTGGCCGCGCCGGCGCGAAAGCGGCCGGCGAGCTGCGTCGACAGGTTCATGAACCCGTTGCCCGCCTCGCCCGCCGAGACGGAGGCGCCGAGGATCACGAAGGGCACGATCAGGTCGACCGAGATGCCGGTGAGCTGGCCCCAGAGTCCGCCCTCGGCGATCACCAGCGCGCCGAGGAAATAGTCGAGCGGGATGCCGGGATGGCCGAACGAGCCGGGGATGTGCTCGCCGAACAGGCCGTAGAGCAGCGTCAAGAGCGCGATCGCCGGCAGCACCGGCTGCACGGCGCGCCGCGCCATCTCCAGCGCCACCAGGATCAGCGCGACCGCCATCGCGTACTGATGCCAGCCCGCGAGCGCGCCGTACTGCTCGCTGACCGCGGCGCGGTTGAGGAGAATGTAGAAGCATCCGGTCCAGCCCGCCGCCAGCGCCAGAAGCCCCGAGACGCGCAGCGCCGCGTTGCGCGCGGGCGCGAACAGGAACACGAACGGCAGCGCCAGCGCCATGTGCAGCGGCCGGCTGACCAGCGTCGGCACGAGGCCGGAGAACACCAGCCACAGATGCGCAGCCACCGATATCGCGGCGGCGGCAAGCATCAGCGGCGTGTGGGTCATGCTTCTTTTTGGCCCCCTCTCCCCTCCCGCAAGGGGAGGGGGGACTCAAACATGAGATTCACTGCATCGACGCGGGCACCTGCACGCCGGCTTCCTTGTAGTACCTGGCGGCGCCGGGGTGCAGCTTGGCGCCCATCAGCGCGACCTTGTCCTGCGTGACCGCGGCCCACCACGGGTTGGTTTTCGCCATCTCGGCGCGCTGCGCCCAGAAGGCCTTGACGACGGCATAGGCGGTGGCGTCGTCCATGCGCGCGGTGGCGTAGGCGCCGACCGGGCCGCCCACGGTCTGGGCGTCCTTGTCGATGCCCTTGTAAGTGCCGCCGGCGATGGTCACGGCGCCGATCTGGCGGTCGGAGTCGAGCACCGCCTTGAGCTCGGCCGGCGAGAAGCTCAGGAGGTTGAGCGCGGTGCCCGAGGCGAGCTCCTGCACCTGCGGCGTCGGATGCGGGCTGCAGGTGGCGAAGCCCGCGACCTTGCGGTTGCGCACGGCGTCGCCCGCGGCCTTCAGGTCGACGTCGACCGTGTTCACCTTGCCCGCGAGGCCGAGCACCTTGAAGATCGCGGCGGTGCGCTGCTCGCAGGCGGTGCCCTTGGCGCCGGCGATGAAGTCCTTGCCGGCGAGCCCGGGGATGCCGGCGATGCCGGCGTCGGTTCGCACCACGAGGTGCACGGTGATGAACGGCATCACGAACAGCGTGCGGATCTGGTCGTAGCCCTGGCCGCCGTCGGCCTCGAACGGCTTCTGCGCCTTGATCGCCTTGTCGATCAGGTCCGGCGGCGTCGTGAACACGAAGCCGCCCGGGCGCTTGGCCGCCTCCTTGATGTTCTGCACGCTGCCCAGGCTCTCCTCGACCGTCGCCACGATCTGGCCCTTGCTCTCGGCCTTCAGCACCTCGCCGAGCTGCACCATCATCACGTAGTAGGACGTGCCCGACGCGGCCGACTTCAAGGTGACGCGCGTCTCGGCCATGGCCGGCGCAGATGTCATCGTCGCGGCGGCGACGATGGCCGCTGCCGCCAGAGAAAGGCGCTTCATCCCGTGGTTCCTCCCCAAGGCTCGATCGGGCGCGAGTGTGCCGCAGCGCCGCGCGTGCGTCCACACGGGCGGGCGCGCGTTCAGGCGGCGACCCTCAGTTCGGATCCAGCTCGCTGTCCCAGTACAGGAAGTCGCGCCAGCTCTCGTGCAAATAATTGGGCGGGTAAGCCCGCCCATTTTCCTGCAGCTCGAAGCTCGACGGCTGGAACGGTTTGATGCGCGGGTACATGCCGCATTCGTTCGGCAGGCGGCTGCCCTTGGCCAGGTTGCAGGTGCCGCAGGCGGTGACGACGTTGAGCCATGTCGTGCGCCCGCCGCGCGAGCGCGGCACGATGTGGTCGAAGGTCAGGTCGTTGGCGACGTTCCGCTCGTCGCAGTACTGGCAGGTGAAGCGGTCGCGCAGGAAGACGTTGAACCGCGTGAAGGCCGGGCGGCGCGCCGAGGGGATGTAGTCCTTGAGCGCGATGACCGACGGCAGGCGCATCTCGAAGGTCGGGCTGCGCACCACGCGGTCGTATTCCGAGACGATGTTGACGCGGTCGAGGAACACCGCCTTGACCGCTTCCTGCCAGGACCACAGCGACAGCGGAAAATAGCTGAGCGGCCGGAAATCGGCGTTCAGGACAAGGGCCGGGCAGCTTTCCGCCGAGACGGGCACGATGCGTTCAGGCCTCCGCGCAGCGGCGCCGACGCGATCGGCGCCAACATCTGCCCAAACTCATAGCCGAGCCACGGCGAAATCACAATATCTGGTGTTTTGCGGTTTTGCGCGGTTTCGATGACGGTTGGACGGCGCGCCGCGGCTATTCGACCTTCTTCAGGAATCCGCCGAAGATGCAGTAGCCCTTCATGTCGAACCGGACGCGGTCGGCGGCGACCTGGCCCTTCACGTTCATGATGCTGGCCTGCAGGTCGACCTGGCCGCCGAACGAGCCGTCGGGCGCGATCGGGAAGTCGAAGTTGCGCACCACGCGCCCGACCTGAAGCCAATGGCCGGATATGCGCCCGTTCTCGACGTTGGCGTGGATATCCAGCGTGTATCCCGGGCATTTCGAGCTGCCCGGCACGTTGATGCCTTGCCCGTGCCACGTGTACTTCACCGGCTCGGCCAGCGCGCCCGATGCCGAAAGCAGAAGCGCCGCGAGTGCGGCGGCCGTGATCCGGTTTCGCATGTTGGCTCCCTCGATCTTCTGACCGACGCGTATGTTCATCCCTGCGGCAATCGTACCGGCAGCCGAAGCGGAATTCCAACCATATGGATGCGTGCGCGAATGCGCGGCAGTTTCAGCCGCCGGAAGCGGGATCGGCGGCGCGCATCAGCCGGCCGCGATGGATGATGCGCGCGGTCTCGGCCCACATGCCGAGCTCGCCGACCGTGGCCGGATCGAACCAGGCGACGTCCATGGCGTCGTCGCCGGCCACCGGCTCGCCGCTCTTCCATTCCGCCAGCACCTCGACCAGCGTGTAGTGGAAGCGGATGCGCCCGGCCTCGCCCGGCGTGATGGCGTCGACGATGTCGATCACCGCGCGCGTATCGATCTCGATCGCGCATTCCTCGCGCACTTCGCGCCGCGCCGCCTCGAACACCGTCTCGCCCAGCTCCTGCAGGCCGCCGGGCAGGCTCCACTGGCCGATGCGCGGCGGCTTGCCGCGCTTGATCAGCAGCACGCGGTCGCCGCGGAACACGACCACGCCGACGCCGATCATCGGACGCGCGGGGTACTCGCGGGTCATTGGACCGAGGCACGCTTCCCACCGTCGTCATGGCCGGACTCGTTCCAGCCATCCACGTCGGCAGGAGCCAACAGCGCTACAGGAGACAGACACTGGCGTGATTCCTGCACGAGTTCACCGCCACGGCGGTTTGCTGCTGCCTCGACGTGGATGCCCGGGACGAGCCCGGGCATGACGGAATCGGGTAGAGAGGCGTATCTCACCCCGCGATGTACTGCGCGCCGTTGATGGTCAGCGTCGAGCCGGTGATGAAGCCGGCGTCGTCGGCGGCGAGGAAGGTCACGCAGCGCGCGACCTCGTCGGCTTCGCCGAGCCGCCCGACGGGAATCGTCGCGATGATCTTCTGCAGCACCGGCTCGGGCACGGCGCGCACCATCTCGGTCGCGATGTAGCCGGGGGCGATGGCGTTGACGGTGATGCCCTTGTTGGCGTTCTCCTGCGCCAGCGCCTTGGTGAAGCCGATCACGCCGGCCTTGGCGGCGGAATAGTTGGCTTGGCCGATCTGGCCCTTCTGGCCGTTGATCGAGCTGATGTTGACGATGCGCCCGAAGCTGCGGTTGCGCATGCCCTCGATCACGTTGCGGCTCATGTTGAACAGCGAGGTCAGGTTGGTCTCGATCACCGCGTGCCACTGCTCGGGCGTCATGCGGTGCAGCGTGGCGTCGCGCGTGATGCCGGCGTTGTTGACCAGCACGTCGACCGGTCCCAGCTCGGCCTCGACCCGGGCGATCCCGGCCTTGCAGTCGTCGAACTTGGCGACATCCCACTTGTATACCGCGATGCCGGTCGCGGCCTTGAACTTGGCGGCCGCCTCGTCGTTGCCGTGATAGGTGGCGGCGACGTTGTAGCCGGCGCCCTTCAGCGCCTTCGAGATCGCCTCGCCGATGCCGCGGCTGCCGCCGGTGACCAGTGCCACGCGGGCCATCTTTCGTTCCCCCCCCCTGCTTGGTTGTGGCGCCGTTTCCTCGTCCTCCCGCCGGCGGCGCCGGCGGGAGGACGAGCCGGCTCTACGAGGTCAGCCGCGCTCGACGCACATCGCGATGCCCATGCCGCCGCCGATGCACAGCGTGGCGAGGCCCTTCTTCGCGCCGACGCGCTCCATGCCGTAGAGCAGCGTCACCAGGACGCGCGCGCCCGAGGCGCCGATCGGATGGCCGAGGGCAATCGCGCCGCCGCTGACGTTCACCTTGGCCGGGTCCCAGCCCAGTTCCTTGTTGACGGCGCAGGCCTGCGCGGCGAACGCCTCGTTGGCCTCGATCAGGTCGAGGTCCTCGACCTTCCAGCCCGCCTTCTTGAGCGCGGCGCGGCTGGCGGGGATCGGGCCCGAGCCCATGATCGCCGGGTCGACGCCCGCGGTCGCCCACGACACGATGCGCGCCAGCGGCTTGATGCCGCGCTTGGCGGCTTCCTTGTCGCTCATCAGCACCAGCGCGGCGGCGCCGTCGTTGATGCCCGACGCGTTGCCGGCCGTGACCGTGCCGTCCTTGGCGAAGGCCGCGCGCAGCTTCTGCAGCGACTCCAGGGTCGTGCCGTGCTTCGGGTGCTCGTCGGTGTCGACCACGGTGTCGCCTTTGCGGCCCTTGATCGTCACCGGCACGATCTCGGCCTTGAAGTGGCCGCCCTTCTGCGCCTTCTCGGCCTTCTGCTGCGACATCGCGGCGAACTGGTCCTGCTGCTCGCGCGTGATCTGCCATTTCTGGGCGACGTTCTCGGCCGTGTTGCCCATGTGGTAGCCGTTGAAGGCGTCCCACAGCCCGTCCTTGATCATGGTGTCGACCATCTCGGCCGGGCCCATCTTCACGCCGTTGCGCAGGTGCACGCAGTGCGGCGCCTGGCTCATGCTCTCCTGGCCGCCGGCGACGACGATGTTGCAGTCGCCGGTCTTGATCGCCTGGTAGCCGAGCGCCACCGTGCGCAGCCCCGAGCCGCAGAGCTGGTTGATCTGGTAGGCCGTCTTCTCGACCGGGATGCCGGCGCCGATCGCCGCCTGGCGCGCCGGGTTCTGGCCCTGGCCCGCGGTCAGGATCTGGCCCATGATCACCTCGTCGACCTCGCCGGCGGCCACCTTCGCGCGCTTCATGGCCTCGACGATCGCGGCGGTGCCCAGGGTGGACGCGGGCACCGAGCTCAGCCCGCCGCTGAAGGCGCCGATGGCGGTGCGGGTTGCACCGGCAATCACGATCTCAGTCATTGCAAGACTCCTTCCAACTGCGTTTCCCCCGTTACGGTCCGAGGGGATGGCGTCGTCGCCCCGTCACGTCTCGTCGAAGATTCATACCGGCGCTCCTTGGCTGCGTCCAGCGCGCCGGCTCCTGGGCACCGGCGCGGAGTCGAGCGCAAGCAGGAACTCCGCCAGCGGGCGCCAGGCATGCAACGGCGCGCTTTCCGCCACGACCATGCCGATATGGCCGAGCGGCGGCGAGATCGCCATCGCGCCGGGCATGGCCGGCAGCAGCGCCGCGGCCGAGGGCGGCGGCACGATGCGGTCGCGCACCGGCACCAGCATCAGCGTCGGGCGCTCGATGCGCTGCGGGGTGACGGGGCGCCCGGCGATGCGCCAGGTGCCGCGCGCCGGCTGGTTCTCGCCGTACCAGCCGATCATGCAGTCGCGCGCCACCGGCCCCGACAGCGGCACGCCGTCGTTGAGCCAGTCCTCGAGCGCGACGAAGGCGCGCGCCTTGGGCGAGGCGGGATCGAGCGCGGCGAACTGGCGGAACTTGCGGATCACGAGATAGGGGTCGAGCGCGTAGAACATCATCTGCAGCGCGTCGACCGGCAATTCGCCCAGGAGCTGCATCGTCGCCGCGAAGCCCGGCGCCGTCAGCGGCAGGAACTGCTCGTAGCGATAGCGCGCGCCGGCATGGAAGTCCCAGGGCGTCGCCATCAGCGCGAGGCCGGCGATGTCGCGCCGGCGCCGGTCGGCCAGCGCCACCGCCAGCAGCCCGCCCATGCAATATCCCAGCAGCGCCGGCTCGCGGCCGGTCAGCTTCAGCGCCTGGTCGAGCGCACCCTCGAGCCTGCCGGCGATGTAGTCGGTCAGCGTGAAGCCGCGCTCGAGCTCGCCCGGCCGGTCCCAGTCGACCAGGAGCGGCCGCAAGCCCCGTCCCTTGAGCCAGCGCGCGAGGCTGCGCTCGTGCGAGAGATCGAGGATGTAGGCGCGGTTGATGAGCGACGGCACCAGCAGCACCGGTAGACCGTCGTTCGTTCCGTTCGGGCCGCCGTAGTCGATGAGGCGCGTTGTGCCTTCGCGCCACACCGCGGGCGGATCGTCGACCTGGCGGCGATAGGGGTGGCGGCGATAGGCCTGGACGCCGGCGGCGAGCTGGTCGAGCAGCCGCCGCGTCTCGTCATTCAGCGCGCCGAGGAACTTTCCCGGGTCGACGCGGTTGATCTCTTCCACCAGCGCGGCCGCGTCGTCGCGCAGCTCCGCCTTCAAGGGCAGCAAGCCTTGCTTCAAGAGCGGCAAGGCGGCGGAGGAGGTCAGGCACGTCCACACCGCGGTCATGATATGAAGCGGCAGCGGGCGCGGGCCCAGCCTGCCCGTCGATGCCGGGGGCGCCTGTCCCGTTGGCGTATGCGGCGGCGTCGTGACCATTCGGCTTCGCTGACCCGTTCGCGGACCCGGATGCGGCCGCGGCCTGCGGCCCGGCTGCCGGCTGTGCCGTGCCGAATCCGCCGGCCGCGCCCGGCTGCATCGCGGCAGCGCCCGCCATCCCCGCCTGGATGGCGCCGACCATGAGCCGCGACATGGTCGCCAGCCACTCCGGGTCGGACGCCATCGACGCCAGCTGGTCCTGCCACAGATCCAGGTAGCGCTTGGCCAGTTGATCGAGATCCGGCGGCGGCTGCGACATGGCGCGAGTATAGGCAGGTAACCCTGTAATTTCTAGCAGGTGCAGCATGAAATGCCGCGCCGCAACGTCATGCAAACCCGCCGTAACAAACAGCGGTGCTTTGGGCTACAACTGGAACCGCGCCAGCGCAAACGGGGACGTACATGGACCAACCGATCTCGTCCGGCGACACGTACGCCGGTCTCGGCATCCGCCCGATGGTGAATGCCTGCGGCCCGTCGACCCGCCTGTCCGGGGGGCTGATGCGGCCCGAGGTCGCCGAGGCGATGGCCGCGGCGGCGCAATCCTGCGTCGATATCGCCGCGCTGCAGGCCGCCGCCGGAAAAGTGATCGCGGACGCCACGGGCGCCGAGGCCGGCTATGTCACGTCGGGCGCGGCGGCCGGCTTGATGCTGGGGGCGGCCGCGTGCATGACCGGACTCGATCCGGCGCGCGTGGAGCGCCTGCCCGACACGTCGGGCATGAAGAGCGAATGCGTCGTCGCGCGCAGCCAGCGCAACATGTACGACCACGCCGTCGCGCAAGCCGGCCTGCGCTTGGTCGAGGTCGGCATCCCCGACCGCTATTCCGGCGCGGGCGTGCGCGACGCCGAGCCCTGGGCCTACGACGCCGCGATCAACGAGCGCACCGCGCTGGTGCTGTGGGTCGCGCAGCCGGGCGCGGAGCCGGCGCTCGCCGACGTGGTCGCCGCGGCGCACGCGCGCGGCGTGCCGGTGATGGTCGACGCGGCCGGGCAATTGCCGCCCAGCGACAATCTCCGCCGCTTCACCGCCGCCGGCGCCGACCTCGTCGTCTTCTCCGGCGGCAAGGCGATCGGCGGGCCGCAGGCTTCGGGCATACTCGCCGGCAAGCGCGACCTGATCATGGCGGCCGCGCTCAACCATCTCGACCTCGACGTGCACTACGCGCAGTGGAACCCGCCGCCGGCCTTGTTCGACAAGGCGCGCATCAAGGGCTTGCCCGCGAGCGGCATCGGCCGCCCCGCCAAGGTCGGCAAGGAGCAGATCGTGGGCCTCGTTGCGGCGCTGCGCCTGTTCCTGGCGGAGGACCCGGCCAAGCGCCACGCCGGATGGCTCAAGACCTGCCGCGAGCTCGAGCGCACGCTCGCCGGCATCGCCAACACGAGCCTCAGCATCGTCGACGGCGAGGTGCCGGTGGTCGAGCTGGCGGTCGACCGCGAAGCCACGGGGTTGAGCGCGCTCGAGCTCGTGACCCGGCTGCAGGAGGGCGATCCGTCCGTCGCCGCCTATCACGGCAAGGTGCGCGAGGGAATCGTCGCCTTCCGCCCGCTCTGCCTGAGGCCCGGGGAAGCCGCGATCGTGGGCCAGGCGGTCAGGAAGGCGATGGGGCGAAGCTGACCAGTGGCGATCCCGGCCGGTTCGCGCTAAACCGCCTGCATGGAAGTCTATCTGCCCATCGCCAACGTCGCGCTGCCGACCATCGCGCCGCTTGTCATCGGCGTCGTCGTCGGCGCGCTCAGCGGCATGTTCGGCGTCGGCGGCGGGTTCCTGATGAACCCGCTGCTGATCATGATGGGCGTGCCGCCGACCGTGGCGGTCGCGACCGGCGCGCTGCAGATCACGGCCTCGTCGATCTCCGGCTCGTTCACCCACTGGCGGCGCGGCACGCTGGACGCGGCCATGGCCGGCTGCCTGATCGCCGGCGGCGTGGTCGGCGCGGTGCTCGGCAACCAGGCCTTCGTCTTCTTGAGGAGCCTCGGCCAGATCGACCTCGTCATCGCGCTCGCCTACGTGATCCTGCTCGGCACGATGGGCGCGCTCATGCTGAACGAGAGCATCCGCGCGATCGTGCGCTCGCGGCGCAAGATCGCGCTGCGCGGCAAGCTGCACCAGCACACCTTCCTGCACGGCCTTCCCTTGAAGGTGAAGTTCCGCAAGTCGCGCCTCTACATCAGCATCTTCCTGCCGCTCGGCGTCGGCGTCGTGGTCGGCATCATGACCGCCATCATGGGCGTCGGCGGCGGGTTCCTGGCCATCCCGGCGATGATCTACCTGATGGGCATGCCGACGACGCTGACCATCGGCACCTCGCTGCTGCAGATCACCGTCACCAGCGCCGCCGCCGTCTACCTGCACGCGCTCAGCACCCAGGGCGTCGACATCGTGCTGGCGCTGCTGCTGATCCTGGGCGGCGTGGCGGGCGCGCAGGCCGGCGTCATGTTCGGCCAGCGCCTGCGCGGCGAGCAGACGCGGCTGCTGTTGGGCATCATCGTGCTGGCGGTATGCGCGCGCGTGGCCTTCGACCTGGTCGTCACGCCCGACGAGCTGTTCACGATCCAGTATCAGCCCGAGGGCTGAGCGTCCGGACCTGTGGCCTTGCGCCGCAGATCGGAAAAATGCTCTACTGCCAGAGGGGGTTACGGACCGCCGCGGCGGTTTCACGGAACACGGCCGCAGCGCGCCCCAGCCCGTAGACGTATCCGACAATGGGGCGACGTCATGGCCGAACAGCAAGCCGCCAAACCACCCGTCACCATCAAGAAATACGCCAACCGGCGGCTCTACAACACTGCGACCAGCAGCTACGTGACGCTCGACCATCTCTGCCAGATGGTGAAGGAAGGCACCGACTTCGTCGTCTACGACGCCAAGACGGGCGAGGACATCACCCGCAGCGTGCTGACCCAGATCATCGTCGAGGAGGAGGCCAAGGGGCAGAACCTGCTGCCGATCAGCTTCCTCCGGCAGCTCATCAGCTTCTACGGCGACAACCTGCAATGGCTGGTGCCGGGCTACCTCGAGCACAGCATGAAGTCGTTCGCGCGCAACCAGGAGCAGATGCGCAAGTACATGCAGGACGCGCTCGGCGGCCTGTTCCCGTTCGGCGGCCAGTTCGAGGAGATGAGCAAGCAGAACATGGCGCTGTTCGAGCGCGCCATGAAGATGTTCTCGCCCTTCCCGGCCGAGCAGCAGGGCGAAGCCGCCGCCGCCAAGCCGGGCGAGGCCCAGGGCGGCGACATCGACACGCTGAAGGAACGCCTGAACGCGCTGCAGCGCGAGATCGAGCAGCTGACGAAGAAGCGGTAGGAGGATTCACGCGGAGCCGTTGACAGCTCCGCGCTCCCCGCGCCTCCGCGTGCGTCATTCTCCTTCTTCCCCCACGGATCTATCGAGGTCGATCATTCGCACGATCATCGATCCCCTGGGATCGAAGGGCAGATCGACGAATCCCCAGCGCCGGTAGAACGGTCGTACCTGGTCATCGAGCGGGTGCGTGAGCACGCCGAAGCTGCCAACCTCGCGTGACGCACGGAGCGAGGCCGCCAGAGCATAGTGCAGCAGATCTCGCGCATGGCCCCGCCCCTGTGCGCTTTTGTCGACCGCCAGTTGCCCGAGCAGAGTCGCCGGCACCGGGTCAGGCTTGTTGCGCCGGTGCGCCTTGGGCAGGAACTCGCGCTCGATCTGCGCGGCGCTTAGCGTCACATAGCCGATTATCGAGCCGCTGGCGGAATTGCAGATGATGCTGACGCGTGAAATGCCCGCCGCGTGATTTTGCCAAGCATGACGTCGAAACCATGCGTTGAGCGACTCTCGTCCGCAATCGAAATGGCTGCGATCGTCCGTTTCGGAGAGCGGTCGCGGTGGCGCTATTTCCGCCATGTCGGCGGTTTGGCGAACAGTTCCTTGAGGGCCGGCACCGCGCGCGCCGGTTTGGCGGCCCAAGCTTCGAAGCGCGCCCAGTCCTCGGCCGGAATCGTCACGATGCGGCGTTCCAGCACTTCGAGTTCGGCCGCCTCGATAGCCTTCCGGCGCACGAAGTCGCTGACATTGGTACGGGCCTGGGTCGATGCAGCTTCCAGGAGTGCACGCTCTTCATCGCTCAAGCGCACACTCAAGACCGATGATGACATCGCGTCCTCGACTCGTCGAAGTTTGTATGACAATAGCATACGCCGCCGTGCGATGGTAGCCGGTGAAGAGCGCACGGCTACTCCGTCCGGAGCGCCTCGATCGGGTCGAGCCGGGACGCGCGCTGGGCCGGGTAGAAGCCGAAGAACACGCCGACGGCGAAGCTGAAGCCGACCGCGAGCGCGACGGACTCGGGCTGGATCAGGGTCGCCCAGCCGGCGACGGCGGCGGCGGCGTGCGCGCCGACGGCGCCGATCACAACGCCGACGGCGCCGCCGATCGTGGCCAAGGTGGTCGCCTCGACCAGGAACTGGGCCAGGATGTCGCGCGGCCTGGCGCCGACCGCGAGGCGCAGCCCGATCTCGCGCGTGCGCTCGGTCACCGACACCAGCATGATGTTCATGATGCCGATGCCGCCGACGAGGAGCGACACGGTCGCCACGGCGGCGAGCAGGAAGGCGAGCGTGCGCGACGATGCGTCGCGCGTCGCCGCAACCTCGGTCAGGTTGCGCATCCAGAAATCGTCGTCCTGGTTGGCCTGCAGCCGGTGGCGCTGGCGCAAGAGGCCCCGGATCTGCTCCTCGGCCTCTTTCATGTCCTCGCCGTCGCGGATCTTGACGAGCATCGAGCCGACCGCGCGCGCGTTCGCCTGGCTGGTGCCGAGCACCCGGCGCTTGGCCGTCATCAGCGGGATCAGGATCGTGTCGTCCTGGTCCTGGCCGGCCATGTTCTGGCCCTTGCGCGCGAGCTGGCCGATGACCGTGAACGGCACGTTCTTGATGCGGATCTCCTGGCCGACGGCGCCTCCTTCCGGGAACAGGTTGATCGCCACGGTCTCGCCGATCAGCGCCACCTTGGCGGCGCCCGACATCTCCTCGGGCGTGAAGTTGCGGCCGCCCGACAGCGTCCAGTCGCGCGCCTCGAGGAACGTGTCGCTCGTGCCGTGCACGGTGGTCGACCAGTTGAGGCCCGCGGCGACGATCTGCGCCGTGCCGCGCACGACCGGGATCGCCAGCTGCACCGCGCCGATCTCGCGCTCCAGCGCGACCGCGTCGTCCTGCGACAGGGTCTGGCGCGAGCCCGATCCCATGCGCACGCCGCCCGAGGTGACCGAGCCCGAGACGATGATGATCAGGTTGGATCCCAGGCTGCGGATCTGCTCCATCACGCGCTCGCGCGCGCCCGTGCCGACCGCGACCATGGCCACCACCGAGGCGACGCCGATGATGATGCCGAGCATGGTCAAGAGGCTGCGCAGCACGTTGGCGCGCAGCGCGTCGAGCGCCGAGCGGACCGCTTCGATGTAGCTCATGCCGCCCTCAGCTCGCCGTCGTGCGCGGCGAGCATGGCCGCCGGATCGGCCGGCGCCTGCGCGCGGTCCTCGATCAGCTTGCCGTCGCGGAAGCGCAGGACGCGGCGGGCGAACTGCGCCACGTCGGGCTCGTGCGTCACCATGACGACCGTCATGCCGGCGCGGTTGAGCTCCTGGAACAGCGCCATGATCTCGAGGCTGGTGCGCGAGTCGAGCGCGCCGGTCGGCTCGTCCGCCAGGATCAGGCTCGGGTCGTTGACCAGCGCGCGCGCGATCGCCACGCGCTGCTGCTGGCCGCCCGAGAGCTGGTTCGGCCGGTGGTGGCAGCGTTCGCTTAAGCCCACGCGGCCGAGCGCGCGCATCGCCTTCTCGTGCCTGAGGCTCCGCTTCACGCCGCCGTAGATCATCGGCATCTCGACGTTGGCAAGCGCCGTGGCGCGCGGCAGCAGGTGGAAGGACTGGAACACGAAGCCGATCCGCTTGTTGCGCAGCGCCGCCAGCTGGTCGACGCCGAGCCGGCCGACATCCTGACCGGCCAGCACGTAGCGGCCGGCGGTCGGCCGGTCGAGGCAGCCGATCACGTTCATGAAGGTCGACTTGCCCGAGCCCGACGGTCCCATGACGGCGGTGAACTCGCCTTCCGCGATGTCGACCGACACGCCGGCCAGCGCATGCACGACATGCCCGCCCATGCGGTAGTCCTTGCGCAGGTCCTCGACCGAGATCAGCGGCGCGTCCATCGCCTTGGCCCGCCTAGAACCGCATCGCGAACGGGTTGCTGCCGCCCGCGGCCGGCGCCGGCGCCTTGGGGCCGCCGCCGACGATGACGTCCTGCCCGGGCTTGAGCGGCCCGCCGATCAGCTCGGTCACAGCGCCGTCGCCGATGCCCAGGCGCACCGCCAGCGCCTGCGGCTTGCCGTCGGGGCCGAGCACCCAGATCTGCCCGGGCGTCGAGCCGCCGCTGCGCGCCGCCTGCAGCTGCTGGAAGCGCGGCCGCTGCTCGTCGTTCAGCATCGCCTGGATGCGCTGGCCCACGTTGCGCCGGATGCCGACGGCGCGGGCACGGCGCCGGTCGGGCTCGAGGTCCGCCTTCTGCAGCTCGGCGAACTTGGCCTTCGTCTCCTCGACCAGCTCGGCCAGCTGGCGCTGCTGCTCCTCGCTCAGCTTGAGCTCGGTCCTCAGCGTCTCGACCATGGTGTCGAGTTGGGCCCAGCCGCGCCCGCCCTGGCGGCCGCCGCCGGTCGAGCCCGGCTCGCCCAGCACGCCGCCGGCGCCCGGCGGCGCGGCTTCGGTCGCCGTGCCGGCCGGCTTCCAGCGCAGCGCGGCGTTCGGCACCTTGATCGCGTCGTCCCGGCTGTCGGTGATGATGCGCGCCGTCGCCGTCATGCCGGGAAGCAGCTTGCGCTGCGCATTGTCGGCCGTGATCACGACGACATAGGTGACGACGTTCTGGACCGTCTGCGGCGCCAGGCGGATCTGCTTGACCTCGCCGCGGAACGTGTCGGCGGGATGCGCCGTGACCGTGAAGGTGACCGGCTGGCCTTCGCGCACGCGCCCGATATCGGCCTCGTCGACCGAGGCATAGACCTCCATGCGGCGCAGGTCCTCGGCGATCGTGAACAGGGTCGGCGCCTGCAGGCTGGCGGCGACGGTCTGGCCCACGTCGACGGCGCGCTGCACGACGACGCCGTCGATCGGCGAGCGGATCTCGCTGCGCTCCAGGTCGACGCCGACCTGCTGCAGCGCCGCCTGGCGCTGGTTGACCGTGGCCTCGGCGCTGGCGATCTGGGCCTCGGCGACGCGCGCGAGCGCCTGCGCGGCGACCAGCGCCGCCTCGGCGGAGTCGACCTGCGCGCGGGCCGAGATCGCCTGGCTGCGCGCGGTATCGAGCGCGGCCTGCGCCTTGTCGGCGTCGGCCTGCGTCGCCACGCCCTTCGGCAGCAGGTCCTGCTTGCGCTTGTTGTCGCGCTCGGCGTCCTTGACCGCGACGTCGGCGCGCACCACGGCGGCGCGCGCGTTGGCGAGCGCGGCGCGCGCGCTCTCGATGTCGGCCTTGGCGCGCTCGGCCGCCGCGCGCTGCTGGAGCAGCTGCGCCTTCGACGACGCCAGGTCGGCCTCGGCCTGGGCCAGCCGTGCCTTGATCTGGTCCTGGTCGAGCCGCGCGATGAGATCGCCCTTCTTCACTTCGCTGTTGAAATCGGCCAGCAATTCGCGGATCTGGCCGCTGAGCTGCGAGCCGACCAGGACCGTGGTCACGGCGTTCACCGTGCCCGTCGTGCTGACCGCGGCCACGATCGGGCCCTGCTCGACCCTGGCGAATTTGTAGGCGGCCGCCGGTGCCGGGCCGGTATCGAGGAAATACGCCGTGCTCAAGGCCGCGGCGGCCAGCACGGCGATGCTCGATACGAGAAAGACGCGTCGCATGGTGGTGATGTCCCGGACCGGATTTTCCTGTAATACGTCCCGGCAATTATACACGCGGGCGACCGCCGCTTCCTGCGCCGGCGGGCCCGCTTTTCTTGGGGAAGGATTTGGTCGGATCCATGACCAGACCAGGGCAAGCCGGAGCCGGCGGGGCGCCAGGCGGCGCGGCCGGCATCCTGCTCGGCCGGGGCGAAGGGCCGGTCGGGCTGGTGGCCCGCATGGCCAATCGGCACGGGCTGATCGCCGGGGCCACCGGCACCGGCAAGACCGCAACCTTGTTAACCATGGCCGAGGGCTTCTCGCGCCTGGGCGTGCCGGTCCTCGTCGCCGACGTCAAAGGCGACGTGGCGGGCCTGAGCCAGTCGGCCGGCGACAATCCGAAGGTGGCCGAGCGCGTGGTCCGGCTCGGGCTCCAGGACTGGCGGCCCGAGGCCTCGCCGGTGGTGTTCTGGGACGTGCTGGGCGAGCAGGGCCATCCGCTCCGCACCACCGTGTCCGAGATCGGGCCCATGCTGTTCGCCCGCCTCCTGGGCCTGAACGAGGTGCAGGGCGGCGTGCTGACGGTCGCCTTCGCGCTCGCCGACGACGACGGCCTGCTGCTCCTGGACCTGAAGGACCTGCGCGCGCTGCTCGCCCACGTCGCCGAGAACGCGAAGGGGATCAACGCGCGCTACGGCGCCGTCAGCGCCGCCTCGGTCGGCGCCATCCAGCGCGCGCTGCTCGAGCTCGAGCGCCAGGGCGGCGGCCGGTTCCTGGGCGAGCCGGCCTTCGATCCCATCGAGCTGCTGACCCCCGGCCCCGCCGGCCGCGGCCCGATCCACGTCCTGGCCGCCGACAAGCTGATGGCGGCGCCGCGCGTCTACGCCTGTTTCCTGTTGTGGCTGCTGGCGGAGCTGTTCGAGCGCCTGCCGGAGGTCGGCGACGCCGACAAGCCGGGCCTGGTGCTGTTCTTCGACGAGGCGCATCTGTTGTTCGACGACGCGCCCAAGGCGCTGGTCGACAGCGTCGAGCGGGTGGCGCGGCTGATCCGCTCGAAGGGCGTCGGGGTCTATTTCGTCACGCAGTCGCCGCTCGACCTGCCCGACACCGTGCTGGGACAGCTCGGCAACCGCGTGCAGCACGCGCTGCGCGCCTTCACGCCGCGCGACCAGCAGGCGGTGCGCGCGGCGGCCGAGACCTTCCGGCCCAACCCGCGCATCGACACGGCGCGCGCGATCACGGAGCTCGCGGTGGGCGAGGCGCTGGTTTCGGCCCTCCGCCCCGACGGCAGCCCGGGCATCGTCGAGCGCGTGCTGATCGCGCCGCCACGCTGCCGGCTCGGCGCGATCACGGCCGAGGCGCGCCGCCAGACCATGGCGGCGGGACCCTTCGCCGGGCGCTACGACGAGCCCGTCGACCGCGAGTCCGCCTTCGAGCTTCTGGCGCACCGGGTCGAGGCGCACGCCGCCGGCGGCTGGGCCCCGAACCCCTGGGGCGGCGGCGAAACCGCCGCGGGCGGCAAGAGCGCGGCGGAGATCTGGGGCAGCGGCGGCCGGCAGGAGCCGAAGCGCCCGGCACCACGGCCGCCAGCGCCGCCGTCGCGTCCGGCGCCGCGCCATCCGCGCCGCGACGAGCCGGTCGAGCGTGTCCCCATGCCCACATCGTCAAGTCATCGCGGCGGCGGGTACAGCCGGCGCGAGGGCCTGGCCGAGGCGATGATGAAGAGCGCCGGGCGCGCCATCGCGGGCGAGGTGGGACGCCGCATCATCCGCGGCGTCCTCGGGTCGATCCTGAAGTAGGCCCCGATGACCGATCCGCGCGACTTGCAGATCCAGGACAAGAGGCTGGTCGCGCTGTGGCACCACTGGCTCGGCGCGCGCGGCGGCCGCGCCATGCCGTCGCGCCGCGCGATCGATCCGACGGCGATGCCGGCGAGCCTGCCGCACCTGTTCGTCTACGACTACGACCCGACCGCCGGCCGGTTCTTCTGCCGCCTGGCCGGGGAGGAGATCAACGTCGTCGCCGGCACCGCCTGCTCGCGCCGCTACTTCGACGAGATATTTCCGCCGGCCATCGTCGCCATTGTGGGGGAACGGTACCGGCGCGTGGTGACCACGCCGACGCTCGCCCACATGCGCGGGACGATCATGACGGTGAACGGCATGCGGGTGCCGGGAGAGCGGCTTCTGCTGCCGCTGTCGGATGACGGGGCCGTCGGCGACGGGCTCATCGGCGTGTCCATCTATCAGCGGCCCGAAGCCTTCCAGGCCGGCGCCTGGCTGGACGAGCCCCTGGTCGAAGCGGTCTTTCCCGGGCTGCCGCCGGCGGATTGGGCGCCGCAGCCAGAGGTCGTGTGAACGGCGGCCCGTCCGCGCCGCCGCCGCCGATCGGCGACAAGCGGCTGGCCGAGCTGTGGCGGCACTGGCTGGAGGCGCGCAGCGGCCGGATGATGCCGGCGCGCCGCGACATCGACGCGGCGCGCATCCCGTCGCTGCTCGCGCATCTCTTCGTCTACGACTATCACCCCGACACGGACCGCTTCTACTGCCGCCTCGCCGGCGAGGACATCTTTGCCGCCGCCGGCATCCGCGGCGCGCGCAAGTTCCTCGACGAGCTGTTCGCCTTGCCGCCGACGCTCGAGCGCGTGCGCGATCGCTACCGCCGCGTGATCGGGCGGCCCGGAAGCGACCGGCCGATGATCCTGCATTCCAGGGGATTGCTGCGCGTCGCCAGCGGCTACCGCATCCCCGGCGAACGCCTCGTGCTGCCGCTCGCCAACGACGGCGAGACCGCCGACGGGCTGGTGGGTGCCACGATCTATCGCCGCAACGAGGCGCTGTCGCCTTGCCGCCGCCCGGCTAGCGACGCGCCGGGCTTACAGGTGCACGAGGGTCGGCGCGAACCAGGCGAGCCCGCCCAGCACCAGGCCGGCCGCGCTCAAGCCGCCGGCCAGGAAGACCAGCCAGCCGGCGCCGGTGATGATCGTGGCCGAGGCTAGGACGATCGCGATCTGGAACGCGGCCGACGACAGCTCGAACAGGTGGTAGGCGGCCATCGAACGGTCGCGCAAGACTTCCTGCGCCTTGGCGCGGGCCATCAGCTCCTGGCGGCCCTCCTGTTTGTCCGGCTCGGATTCGTAGCGGTCGGCGGTGACGCGCCACTCGCCGATCTGCTTCTTGCGCGCCTCGACCAGCGGCGCGGGCAGCCCGTCGGTCGGATCGAGCGCCGCCGTGCTCGCGGCCACGCGCAGCGTCGTCTGCCGGATCGTCTTCGCCTGGAAGAACTGCCAGAGATTCGTCGCGTCGATGTTGTGGAACAGCGCGGCGGTCTGGGCGCTCTTACCGCCGGTCTCCGCGATCGCCAGGAGTGCGGCGAGCGCGGCGATGAAGATGGCGATCTTCTTGTTGCTGCCGTGTTCGGCGCCGTGTTCGGCATGATGGCCGTGAGCCATGTCGTCCCCCTTGCGTGACGTTCAGGCGGCCGTTCACCCGCCTCGAAGGAAGGCGCGGCCGCGTTGTCGGTTGGAATGTGGTGAAATCGGCGAAGCGCACCGAGACGTGACGATGAAGGTTCCGCCGCTCCCGTCCGGGGCGCGCCGGAACGCGGGCGAAGCTAATGCATCGCCGGCGCGGAATCCATCGTGGCGCTTTCTCTAGTTGACGAACGGGGCCGGATTGATGTTTGGGGTTGGGGCGATCGGAAGGACAAGGAACCGTCCATGGACCCCATCCGCATGATCGAGACGCGCCGGTCGGTGTCGAACCTGGTGGAGCCGGCGCCCGGGCCCGAGGCGCTGGCGCGCGCCTTCCAGGCCGCGGTGTCGGCGCCTGACCACAAGCGCCTGCGCCCCTGGCGCTTCCTCGTGATCGAAGGCGAGGCGCGGGCGCGCTTCGGCCAGCTCGTGGCCGACGCGCTGAAGCAGCGCGAGCCCGGCGCGCCGGTCGAGGTCCTGCAGAAGGAAAGCCAGAAGCCGCTGCGCGCACCGCTGATCATCGTGGTCGCGGCGACGATCCAGCCGGACGTGCCGGGCGCGCCGCCGGTCGAGCAGACGCTCGCCGCCGGCGCGGCGACGCAGAACCTGCTGCTCGCGCTGCATGCCCAGGGCTACGGCACGGCCTGGAAGACCGGTCCGGCCGCCTATTGCCCGGTCGTCAAGGCCGGGCTCGGCCTCAAGCCCGACGACCAGATCATCGGCTTCGTCTACACCGGCTCGATCGGCGCGCCGCCGGCTGCGGCGCCACCGCTCGCGCACCGCGATTTCGTCACGCGCTGGACGCCGGCGCGATAGCGCGGCGGTCCGCACCATCCGGTGCTCACGTCCAGGATTTCAGGCGGGAAAAGCGGACCGGAACGAACGGGAGGGAATGGTGGAGCTGAGGGGAATCGAACCCCTGACCTTCTCATTGCGAACGAGACGCTCTCCCAACTGAGCTACAGCCCCACGGGAAATACTGCGGCCGCGCGTCGCTGCCCGGCCGCACGCGGCGCGGATAATAGGTAGGGGGCAGGAAGTGTCAAGCAAGAGCCCGGCAGGACCGCAATGGCGAAAAAGTTCGTGCCCTGTCCGCGCCTTGCGCCCCGGGGCCGCCGCCGCTAGGGTAGCGCCTTCCTTCCTCCAGGCGCGTCCGATCCCGCCATGTACGAACTCGGCCAACTCCTGCTCCTGCTGATCCAGCTCTATTCCTACTGTGTGATCGCCTCGGTGATCCTCAGCTGGCTGGTCGCGTTCAACGTGGTCAACACGCACAACCGCGTGGTCAGCGCCATCGGCGAGTTCCTCTACCGCATCACCGAGCCGGCGCTGGCGCCGATCCGGCGCTACGTGCCGGCTTTCGGCGGCATCGACATCTCGCCCTTCATCCTGCTGCTGCTCCTTTGGTTCCTCAGCATGATCATCGCGCGCCGCTGGCCGTGGTGAAGCGGGACCGGTCGTCCCCGGCAAACCCGGTGTCGTCCGCAGCCGCGCCGTCTTCCTCGGGCCCGTCGCCCATAGCGCCCATGCGGAACGGCGTGCGCGTGACCGTCAGGTTGACGCCCAAGGCGTCGGCCGACCGGCTGTCCGGGGTCGTGGTCGACGACGCCGGGCGACCGGCGCTGAAGGCCGCCGTCACGGCGCCGCCCGAGGACGGCAAGGCCAACGCGGCGCTGCTGAAGCTTCTGGCCAAGGCCTGCGGCGTGCCGCGCTCGGCGCTGGCGCTCGTCTCGGGCCAGACGCACCGCACCAAGCTGGTCGAGATCGGAGGCGACCCAGCGGAGCTGCAGCGCCGCCTCGGCGCCGTACGGGGGGAGAAGACGTGAGCGCAACGCTGATCGATGGCAAGGCGACCGCGCGCGAATCGAACGCCCGCGTCGCGGCGGCGGCGGCCGAGCTCAAGGCGCGGCATGGGCTGGTGCCCGGCCTGACCGTGGTGCTGGTGGGGGAGAACCCGGCCAGCAAGGTCTATGTCGCGAGCAAGGAGCGCGAGGCCAAGGCCGCCGGCATGCACAGCACGGCCCATCGCCTGCCGGAGAACGCGACCCAGGCCGAGCTGCTCGCGCTGATCGCGCGGCTGAACGCCGATCCCGCCGTGCACGGCATCCTGGTGCAGCTGCCGCTGCCCAAGCAGATCGACGCCAATGCGGTGATCGAGGCGCTCGACCCGGCCAAGGACGTCGACGGGTTCCACACCGTCAACACCGGGCGGCTGTGGAGCACCGGCGGCGGGCTCGTGCCCTGCACGCCGCAGGGCTGCATGCTGCTGCTGTCGCGCGCGCTGCCGCGCGCCGCCGGCGCGCACGCCGTCGTGCTCGGCCGCTCGATCATCGTCGGCAAGCCCGTCGCGGCGCTGCTGCTCGGCGCCGACTGCACGGTGACGCTCGCGCACTCCAAGAGCCGCGACCTGCCCGCGATCTGCCGCGGCGCCGACATCCTGGTCGCCGCCGTCGGCCGGCCCGAGATGGTGCGCGGCCACTGGATCAAGCCGGGTGCGGTCGTGATCGACGTCGGCATCAACCGCATGTCGGACGGCAAGCTCGTCGGCGACGTCGCCTTCGCCGAGGCGAGCGGGGTGGCCGGCGCCATCACGCCGGTGCCCGGCGGCGTCGGCCCGATGACGATCGCCTGCCTCCTGCGCAACACGCTCGTCGCCGCGTGCCGCCAGCGCAGCCTGCCGCAACCGGTCCTGTAGCCGGACAACGTCACCGAATCATCGCCAATCTCCGCTGGCGGGAATCGGGCGATCTGCCGATAATCGCCGCCCATGATCGGCAGCCTGACCGGCTTGTTCCTCGCGCTGCTGGCGTTCGTCGCCGGCCATTTCCTGTTCGCCGGCACGCCGTTGCGCGCCACCATGGCCGATCTCGTCGGCGGGGAAGGGCGGTTCCGCGGCGTCTTCTCGCTGTTCTCGGCGGTGACGCTGATGTGGGTGATCCTCGCCTATGGCGCCGCGCCGCATCACCAGCTCTGGGCCGACGCGAAGCTGCTGCGGCTGATCACGGTCCTGCTGCTGCCGATCGCCACCATCCTGATCGTCTGCGGCCTGTCGACGCCCAACGCGACGGCGGTCGGCGGCGAGCGGGCGGCCGATCTGCCCGATCCCCTGCCGGGCATCATGAAGGTCACGCGTCATCCGTTCCTCTGGGGCGTCGCGATCTGGGCGATCGCGCACATCCCCGCCAACGGCGACGCGGCCAGCGTTCTGCTGTTCGGCGGCATGGCGATCCTCGCGCTCGGCGGCATGCCGTCGATCGACGCCAAGTCGCAGCGCAGGCTGGGATCGGCATGGGGGCCGATCGCCATGCGCAGCTCGCTGCTGCCGTTCGGCGCCATCCTCAGCGGCCGCGCGCACCTGTCGTTCGCCGAGATCGGTTGGTTGCGCATCGCCGGCGGCGTCGCGCTCTACCTCGTGCTGCTGCTGGTGCATCCCTGGATCACCGGCAAACCCGTGATGCCGTTCTAGCGGAAAGGTCCCACGCCCGTGAGCACCGATGCGAATTGCGTGTTCTGCAAGATCGTCGCCGGCACGATCCCATGCTTCAAGCTGTTCGAGGACGACCGCACGATCGCCTTCATGGACATCAACCCCGGCAACGACGGGCATGCGCTGGCGATCCCCAAGGCGCACCATCCCGATTTCTATTCCATGCCGCCCGACCTGCTCGGCGCCGTCGCCGCGACCGCCCAGCGCGTGGCGCTCGCCGTCAGGAAGACGCTCGAGCCCGACGGGATCAACCTGGTGCAGGCCAACGGCAAGGGCGCCGAGCAGTCGGTGTTCCACTTCCACCTGCACGTCCTGCCGCGCCGCATCGGCGACGAGCTCAAGATGAACTGGGGCCACCGCCCGGGCGACATGGCGCGCGTGAAGGAGATCTATGAAAAGGTCAAGGCGGCGATGTGAGGCGCCGCGACAGGCGGCTTCGTCCGTGCAGGCGTCCTTCGACAAGCTCAGGACGAGGCGACAGTCGAGAGCAAAGAGTCCTCACAGCCTGCCATGCCGCCGCATCGCGTCCGTGAGCTTGTCGAGCGGGAGCGCGTGGGCCACGCGGCCCTGGCGGCCGGTGGTGGTCTCGGCGGCGCACAGCGCGTTGAGGATGGCTTCCTCGGTCGCCTCGGCGGCGGCCTGGAACAGCGGCGTCATCTGGTCGGCGGCGAGCATGCGAACGTCGGTCATGGTGGCCGAAAGCTTCACACGGTTGGCGGTCGAGAAGGCGAGGAAGATATCGCCGCTGCCGTTGGCGCCGATGCCGCCGGCCCAGGCGAGCCCCGTGGTTGCGCGGCGCGCCAAGCGCTGGCACTGGATCGGCAGCAGTGGCGCGTCGGTGGCGAGGATCACGATGATCGAGCTGCCGAGGTCGGGCAGGTCGCGGTGCGACGGCACGACGTCGCGTCCGATCGCGCGGCCGACCGGCACGCCGTCGACGCGCAAGAGCTCGCGCGCGCCGTAGTTCGCCTGCACCAGCGCGCCCACCGTGTAGCGCGCGCCGGCGGTCTCGGCGAGGCGCGACGCCGTGCCGATGCCGCCCTTGAACTCGTGGCACACCATGCCGGTGCCGCCGCCGACGCAGCCCTCGGCGACCGGGCCGGGGGCGGCGCCGCCGAGCGCCGCGAAAACATGCGCGGCCGTGACCGGGAAACGCTCGGCCTCGCTCAGCCAGCCGTCAAAGGTCTCGGCCACGACCGGCAGGTGCCAGGGCTGCGCCGCGCGGTGGCGCACGGCGTAGTCGACGACCGCGTCGCGCACCACGCCGACCGAGTGCGTGTTGGTGATGCAGACCGGCATCGCCAGCAGGCCCTGCTCGGCGATCCAGATCGTGCCCGTCATCTCGCCGTTGCCGTTGAAGGAATGGAAGCCCGCGAACACCGCGTCGCTCCAGATGTCCGGCCCGGCCGGCCAGATCGCCGTCACGCCGGTGCGCGCGACAAAGGGCTCGTCATGCACGACCGTCGCGTGGCCGACGCGCACGCCGGCCACGTCGGTGATGGCGTTGAGCGGACCGGGCGGCAGCGCGCCGACCGCGATGCCGAGATCGCGCAACCTCGCGCGCGACATCAGAGGCGGAGCCAGTCGGGCTTGGCGGGAACGAGCCTGCTGCCGCCGGCCGCGAGCGCGCCGCCTTCGGCCTCGAGCTTGTCCACGAACTCGAGGCGCAGCAGCGCGAGGCCGAGCCCGTCGGCGGCCGAGCGCATCTCGCCCGCCTCCTGCTCGCCATAGGTGACCGTGGTGCCCGGCGCGGGCGTGGGGCCCTCGATGCGCACCGGCAGCAGGCGCTTCTTGATCAGGCCGCGGTACTTGGTGCGCGCGGTCAGCTCCTGCCCGACATAGCAGCCCTTCTTCCAGTCGATGCCGTTGAGCTCGTCGAAGCCGTTCTCCAGCAGGATCGAGCGCTCGACCTCGAGGTCGCGGCTGCCGTCGGGCAGGCCGAGCCCGAGGCGCAGGGCTTCATAGGCCGGCCGCTCGCCCGCGACGAGGCCGGCCGCTTCGAGCGTCGGCTTCAGCCGGTCGCGCGGCAGGATGGCGCGCGCGCCCATCGCCGCGAGGCGCGGATCGACGAACACGGCGCCGTCCGCGATCGGCTTGCCCGCGCCCGGCTCGGCCGCGAGGCCCAGCGCCGCGGGAGCGGCGTCGCCAAGGATCGCGGCGACGGCAAGGCGATCGGTCGCGTCCTCGATCGTCACCTTCGAACGCAGCTTGTAGAGCTTGAGGCGCTTCAGCAGGTCGTCGCGCCGCGCCGCCTCGCAGTCCAGGTACAGGGAGCCCGCGATCTCGATCACGAAGAAGTCGTGCAGGTAGCGCCCCTGCGCCGTCAGCAGCGCGGCGTGGATCGCGCGGTCGGGGCCCGCGCGCGTCACGTCGTTGGAGACGAGGCCTTGCAGGAAGGTCCTTGCGTCCGGCCCCGAGACGGCCAGCACGCCGCGTTCCGGCAGCTCCACGTAACGTCGTTCGACCATACCCGTGCCCACTGCGTGGCTTTTTGTCGCAGATCCGCCGCGCTAACGTGGGGCCGGCCGGCGCAGATGGCAAGGGTGCGGCTTTGCAAGGAAATTGCCCCGGCCGTATAACCGGCCGCGATGCGGCTCTTGTTCATCACCGCGACGCGGATCGGCGACGCCGTTCTGACGACCGGGCTTCTGGAGCATCTGCGCCGCGCGCATCCGGGCATCGCCGTCACCGTGGCCTGCGGCGCGCCCGCGGCGCCCCTGTTCCGTGCGCTGCCGGGCCTCGAGCGGCTGATCGTGCTGAACAAGCGGCGCTGGGGCCTGCATTGGCTCGACCTCTGGCGCCGGGTCGCGTTCCATGGATGGGATATCGTGGTCGACCTGCGGCGCACCGCCTTGCCCTATCTGCTGTCCGCGCGCGAGCGCCATCGCGCGCCGCATCCCCAGCCGGGGCGCCACCGCGTCGGCGAGCTGGCGGCGGCGCTCGACCTGCCCGAGCCGCCGGCGCCCTGCCTGTGGCTCGGCGAGGCCGACCGCGCGGCGGCGCAGCGCCTGGTGCCGCCGGGCCCGCCGGTGCTCGCCCTCGGCCCCGCGGCCAACTGGCGCGGCAAGCAGTGGCGCGCCGAGCGCTTCGCCGCGCTCGCGCTCCGGCTCACGGCGCCGGGCGCCATCCTCGCCGGCGCACGCGTCGCGGTGATCGCGGCGGCGGCCGAGCGCGCGCAGGCGGCGCCCGTGCTCGACGCCGTGCCGGCCGAACGCCGCATCGATCTGGTCGGCGCCGCCGACCTGCCCGTGCTCGCCGCGTGCCTGGAGCGCGCGGCGCTGTTCGTCGGCAACGATTCCGGCCTGATGCACCTCGCCGCCGCCTCCGGCGTGCCGACGCTCGGCCTGTTCGGTCCCAGCC
This sequence comes from Alphaproteobacteria bacterium, assembly GCA_023150455.1. Taxonomy (GTDB): domain Bacteria; phylum Pseudomonadota; class Alphaproteobacteria; order JAEULC01; family JAEULC01; genus JAEULC01. The sequence goes on from JAKLKW010000004.1 coordinate 41,996, forward strand.
CGGACGACCGCTACGCGCCGTGGGGGCCGCGCGCCGCGTTCGTGCGCACGCGCGAGAGCTACAAGGCGCTGGTCACCGCGCCGTCGTTCGACCATCGCACGACGGACACGCTGATGGACGGGCTCGGCGTCGACGATGCGGTCGCGGCGGCCGAGGCGCTGTGGGACCGGCTGCAGGGCAAGGCGGCATGAGCACACCGCTTCTCTCGGCGCTGGTGGTCGCGCACAACGAGGAGGCGCGCATCGCCGCCTGCCTCGATGCGCTCGGCTTCGCCGACGAGATCGTCGTCGTGCTCGACCGCTGCAGCGACCGCACGGCCGAGATTGCGCGGCGCTACACCGACCGGCTGCTGCCGGGCGCCTGGGAGTTCGAAGGCGACCGGCGCAACGCCGGCATCGGGCAATGCCGCGGCCAGTGGGTGCTCGAGGTCGACGCCGACGAGCGCGTCCCGCCCGAGCTCGCCGCGGAGATCCGCGCGACCGTCGCCAGCTCGACGAACGACTGGCACGAGATCCCGGTCGACAACTATGTCGGCGAGCGGCTGGTGCGCTACGGCTGGGGCGCCTCGTTCGGCCGCTCGGCCTATGCCGGGCTGTTCCGCCGCGGCGCCAAGCGCTGGGGGCGCGAGCGCGTGCATCCCAGACTCGCGTTCACCGGCACGAAGGGCGTGCGCCTCGACACGCCGATCCGGCACTATGTCGACCGCGACATCTCCGACATGCTGCGCCGGCTCGACCGCTACACCACCGCGCGCGCCCGCGACCTGCGCGAGTCGGGCGACCCGGGCAGCTTCGCCGCCAATGTCCGGCGCATCTTCTCGCGCTTCTGGAAGTGCTATGTGGGGCGCAAGGGCTATCGCGAAGGCGGCTACGGATTCCTGATCGCGCTGTGCGCCGGTCTCTACCCGATCCTGTCCTATCTCAAGGCGACGCTGGAAGAGGACCATCCGTAATGGCCGACATCGTCATGGCCGACGACGGCATCGCCTTCGACAGCGAGGTGATGCGCCAGCGTCCGCTCGGCGGCGCCGAGACCGCGCTCACGAGCCTTGCCGAGGCGCTGGCGGCGCGCGGCAACACGGTCACGGTGTGCAACAACTGCGCGAACCCCGGCGTGCACGAAGGCGTCGCCTGGCGCCGCATCGCCGACGGCCTGCCCGGGCGCGCCGACCTTTATATCGCCAATCGCGGGGACAGGCTGATCCTGGCGATGGGGCGGCGCGCGCGCCGCACCGTGTTCTGGATCCACAACCCCGCGCGCTACCTGATGAAGCTGCGCTATCTGTGGAAGCTCGCGTGGAAGCGGCCGGCGATCGTGTTCTCCGGCCCCAGCCATGTCGCGACCTATCCGCATTGGGCGCCGGGCGAGCGCGTCGTCATTCCCTACGGCATCGCCGACCTGTTCCGCCACGCGCAGCCCGCCGGCGAGCCGCCGCCGCCGCGCGCCATCTTCACCTCGAATCCCATGCGCGGGCTCGCCTGGCTGCTCGAGCTGTGGGCCTCGCGCATCCATCCCGGCATGCCGACGGCCGAGCTGCACGTCTTCTCCGGCCCCTCGACCTACGGCGCCGCCGGCCGCGCCAAGGCGGCGGCGATGCAGGCCGTGCTCGAGCGCGCGCGGCACCTGTCGAACTGCGGCGTGGTGCTGCGCGAGCCGGTGGCGAAATCGGTGCTGGTGGACGAGCTGCGCCAGGCGCGCGTGATGCTCTACCGCGGCGATCCCGGCGAGACCTTCTGCCTGGCCGTCGGCGAGGCGCAGGCGGTCGGCGTGCCCGCCGTGGTGCAGCCGATCGGCGCCACGCCCGAGCGCGTGGTCGACGGCATCACCGGCCACGTCGCCACGGACGACAACGAGTTCGCGGCGGCCGCGGTGCGCCTTCTGGCCGACGATTCGCTCTGGCGCATGGAGCACCGCGCGGCGCTGGAGCGCCAGCGCGCCTGGGGCTGGGACGATGCGGCGGCGGCGTTCGAACGGCTGATCCCGTGACCCGGCTGTTCCAGGCGATCGCCGGCGGCAAGCAGGGCGGAGCCGAGAACTTCTTCGTGCGCCTCGCCGTCGCCTTCGCGCGCGCCGGGCTGGAGCAGCGCGTGGCGATCAGGCGCAACGCGGCGCGCGCCGCGGCGCTCCGCGCCGGCGGCGTCGAGCCGATCGAGCTCGGCTTCGGCGGCTGGCTCGACTTCGCCACGCGGCCGGCGCTCGCGCGTGCGATCGGCGCGTTCCGTCCCGACGTGGTGATGACCTGGATGAGCCGCGCGACCGCGCTCTGTCCCGCCGCCGATGCCACCCGGCCCTTCGTCCATGTCGGGCGCCTGGGCGGATACTACGACCTGAAATACTATCGGCGCTGCGACCACCTCGTCGGCAACACCGAGGACATCGTGGAGCATATCGTCGCCGCCGGCTGGCCGCGCGAGCGCGCGCATTACCTGCCGAACTTCGTCGACGCCGCGCCGGCGGCCGAGCCCGTCCCGCGCGCCGCCTTCGGCACGCCCGGCCAGGCCGCGGTGCTGCTGGCACTCGGCCGCCTGCACGTGAACAAGGGCTTCGACGTGCTGCTGCGCGCGCTGGCCACGCTGCCCGACGCCGTGCTGTGGCTGGCCGGCGCGGGGCCGGAGGAGGCGGCGCTGAAGCGGCTCGCACACGAGCTTGGACTCGGCGAGCGCGTTCGCTTCCTCGGCTGGCGCGACGACGTGGCGGCGCTGTTCGCCGCCGCCGACGTGTTCGTCTGCCCGTCGCGCCACGAGCCGCTCGGCAACGTGGTGATCGAGGCCTGGGCGCACGGCGTGCCGGTCGTGGCCGCCGCGGCGCAAGGGCCGGCGGCGCTCGTGCGCGGCGGGGTCAGCGGTCTCCTCGTGCCGGTCGACGACGCGCCGGCGCTCGCCGCCGCGATCAGCCGGGCGCTGGGCGACGCCGACCTGCGCCGCGCCCTCGTCGCCGCCGGACGGCGCGCCTACGAAGCGGATTTCACCGAGGCCGCCGTCGTGGCACGATACCGCGCCTTCTTCGACCGCATCACGGAAGGACGCTAGCGCCATGTGCGGCATCGCCGGCCTCATGACGCGGAGCGGCGCGCCGGTCGACCCGGCGATCCTCGACCGCCTGGCGACGGCGCTCGGCCATCGCGGGCCGGACGGCGAGGGGCGGCACCTCGCCCGCGACGTCGGGCTGATGCAGCGGCGGCTTGCCATCATCGACCTCGTGACCGGCGACCAGCCGCTCTACGCGCCGGGCGGCGCCGCGCTCGTCGCCAACGGCGAGATCTACAACTATGTCGAGCTGCGCGCCGCCATGCGCGACGTGAAGTTCGCCACCGGCTCCGACTGCGAGACGCCGCTGCATCTCTACGAACGGCATGGGCTCGACTATGCGCGGCACCTGCGCGGCATGTACGCGATCGCGATCCACGACCCGGCGCGCGACCTGCTGGTGCTGTCGCGCGATCCCTTCGGCATCAAGCCGCTGTGCTACGCCGAGACCGCTGCCGGCCTCGCCTTCGCGTCCGAGCCGCAGGCGCTGGCCGCCGCGGGCCTGGTCGAGGCCGCGGTCGACCCAGACCGGCGCGCCGAGCTGCTGCAGCTCCAGTTCACGACCGGGGCGGACACGATCTTCCGCGGCGTCAAGCGCCTGCTGCCGGGCGAGACCGTCGCGGTCAAGGCCGGCCGCATCGTCGAGCGCCGGCGGATCGCGGCGCTGCCCGAGGGCGGGCCGGTCGCGACCTCCGAGGCCGCGGCGCTGGCGCGGCTCGACGCGGTGCTCGCGGACAGCGTCAAGGTGCACCAGCGCTCCGACGTGCCCTATGCCATGTTCCTCTCCGGCGGCATCGACTCGACCGCGGTGCTGGCGATGATGGCGCGGCTGAACGAGCGGCCGGTCACCGCCTTCACCGCCTGGTTCCCCGGCACCGAGGCGCGCGACGAGCGCGCATTCGCCCAGGCGGCCGCGGCGGCCACGGGCGCGCGTCACGTCGAGGTGCCGTTCGACGAGGACGACTTCTGGTCGCTGCTGCCGGCCGTCGCGGCGGCGATGGACGAGCCGGCGGCCGACTACGCGACGCTGCCGAGCTACAAGCTGGCGCGCGCGGCCGCGCGCGACTTCAAGGTCGTGCTGTCGGGCGAGGGCGGCGACGAGATGTTCGCCGGCTACGGCCGCTACCGCGACGCGGTGCGGCCGTGGTGGTGGTTCGGCAAGGCGATGCGCCGGCGCGGCGCGTTCGACGGGCTGGGCGTGCTGCGACGCGAGCCCGAGCGCTGGCGCGACGGCATCGCCGCTTCCGAGCACGCGGCGCGAAACCCCAGGCGCAGCAAGCTGCAGCAGGCCCAGGCGACGGACTGCGCCGACTGGCTGCCCAACGACCTGTTGACCAAGCTCGACCGCTGCCTGATGGCGAGCGGGCTCGAGGGGCGCACGCCCTTCCTCGATCCCGAGGTCGCGAAGTTCGCCTTCGCCCTGCCGGATGCCCTGAAGGTGCGCGACGACCTCGGCAAGTGGCTGCTGCGCCGCTGGGTGCACGAGCGCGTGCCCGCCGCGGACGCCTTCGCGCGCAAGCGCGGCTTCACCGTGCCGGTCGGCGAATGGATCGCCCGGCGCGGGGACGAGCTCGGCGAGCTGGTGGCGCGCCAGCCGGCGATCGAGGAGATCGCGATCCCCGGCGCCGTGCGCGCGCTCTACGCCAACCCGGTCGGCCGGCGCGGCTTCGCCTGCTGGGTGCTGCTGTTCTACGCGCTGTGGCACGCGCGCCACGTCGAAGGCCGCCCGATCGCCGGCGACGTGTTCGACGTGCTCGACGCCTATGCGCAAGGCGCCGGGCCGGCCAGCTCCTTCTCCGCCGTCGGGAAGTAGCGCAGCACGATGCGCCGCGGAAACGCGCGGCGCTTGAAGGTCTCGTACTCGTAGGACGGCAGGCGCGGGTCGAGGAAGTCCTTGCTCGGGTCCAGCGTCATCGCCGCGCCGTCGAACTGGTAGAACGCGGTCATCGCCGCGTCGCCGGCTTTCGTGCCCTTGAGGAACAGCCGCGCCTTGCCCACGCCGTAGTCGATCGGCGGGTCGAGGCGCTGCGCGCGCTCGCCCAGCGCAGCAGCGGCCGCGTCCACGCTCATGCCCCAGCGCAGGCCGGCGAGAACCCCATCGCCGGCGTGCGCCGGCGCGGTCAGCCACAGCATCGATGCAACCAGGCACCGTAATCGCATCCAGCAAGACAGCAGCGGAATCGACCGCATTACGCCGCTTCTTGCGGTGTGAAGCCGGTCACGTTCGGCCTTCAGGCGGCCGCGCGCCTCTGCCTCACGCTGTCGGATTTGAGCTGGCCGCAGGCGGCCAGGATGTCGCGGCCGCGCGGCGTGCGCACGGGGCTGGCGTAGCCGGCGTCGTTGACGACGCGGGCGAATTTCGCGATCTGCTCGTCGGTCGAGCATTCGAACGGCGCGCGGGGCCAGGCATTGAAGGGGATCAGGTTGACCTTGGCCGGGATGCCGGCGATCAGCTTCACCAGCGCCTTGGCGTCGGCCACGCTGTCGTTGACGCCCTTCAGCATGATGTACTCGAACGTGATGCGGCGCGAGTTCTTGGCGCGCGGGTAGTCGCGGCAGGCCTTGAGCAGCTCGGCGATCGGATACTTGCGGTTCAGCGGCACGATGCAGTCGCGGATCTCGTCGGTCACCGCGTGCAGGCTGATCGCGAGCCTGACGCCGAGCTCGACGCCGCAGCGCCGGATCATCGGCACGACGCCCGCGGTCGACAGCGTGATGCGCCGGCGCGAGATGCCGATGCCCTCGCCGTCCATCACGATGGCGAGCGCCTGGGCGACGTTGTCGTAGTTGTAGAGCGGCTCGCCCATTCCCATCATGACGATGTTGGACAGCATGCGCCCGTCCCTGGGCGAGGGCCATTCGCCGAGCTGGTCGCGCGCGTGCATGACCTGGCCGACGATCTCGCCGGCGGAAAGGTTGCGCACCAGGCGCTGCGTGCCGGTGTGGCAGAAGCGGCAGGTCAGCGTGCAGCCGACCTGGCTCGACACGCACAGCGCGCCGCGGTCCTCCTCGGGGATGTGCACGCACTCGACTTCCTGGCCGTCCGCCATCTTGAGCAGCCATTTGCGCGTGCCGTCGAGCGAATGCTGCGCGCGCGAGACGCCCGGCCGGGTCGCGGCGCAATGTTCGGCCAGCACCTGGCGCAGCTCCTTCGACAGGCTGGTCATGCGCTCGAAATCGGTCTCGCCGCGGTAGTAGATCCAGTGCCAGACCTGACGGGCGCGGAAGGCGGGCTGACCCAGGCGGGCGAGCTCCGCCTCCAGCTCGGCCCGGCTCAGGCCCACCAGCTCGATGCGGCCATCCGCCCGGCGGTTGTCCGGTGCGGCCATCAGGGCGTGTTTCTCGGCGCTCATGCCGGCACATATAGTGAATGCCGGGCCGATCGGCAAAGCCCCATGGCGATCCAGGCGACCGGCCCGGGTGATCCGGGACGCCGGCCGGGGCGTATTTCGCTTGATGATTGCGACCCTTGCCTTCGACCCGCCGCTGCCATTGCGGCTCCGTCTTGCGGTGCGGCGCAACCCTCGCCAGAGTGTCGCCCGCATGGGTGGGTCATCGGATACCAGCCGGGCCGGCGGGCCCGCATCGGGCCTCGAGGCTCGGTCGCTCGACGACCTCGTCGTCGACGTCGCCCTGCGCCGCGACCGCCAGGCCTTCGCCCGCCTGTTCGACCATTTCGCGCCGCGGCTCAAGGCCTATCTCGCGCGCAGCGGCGCCGACCAGGCGACGGCGGAAGAGGTGGTGCAGGACGTCATGCTGACATTGTGGCGGCGGGCCGACCAGTTCGACCGCGCCCAGGCCTCGGCCGGCACCTGGATCTACACGATCGCGCGCAACCGCCGCATCGACCTGTTGCGGCGCGAGCGCCGGCCCGAGATCGACCCGTCCGACCCGCTGCTGACGCCGACGCCCGATCCGGCCGCCGACGATGCGCTGATGGCCGGAGAGCGCGAGCAGCGCCTGCGCGCGGCGCTCGGCCAGTTGCCGCGCGAGCAGGCGGATCTGCTGCGCATGGCGTTCTTCGACGACAAGCCGCACAGCGCGATCGCTGCCGAGACCCGGCTGCCGCTGGGAACCGTCAAGTCGCGGCTGCGTCTTGCCATGGTGCGCCTGCGCAAGGTCCTGAGGGACAATCCATGAGCGTCTCGACCGCGATCCCGCCGGGCTCCATGCCCTCGCATCACCCGGACGAGGCGCTGCTGCTGGACTACGCCGCCGGCGCGCTGGGCGAGGCCGAGTCGCTGGCCGTCGCCACCCATCTCGCCCTCTGCCCCGACTGCCGGCACGAGGTCGCCGATCTCGAATCGGTCGGCGGCGCCATGCTCGAGGAGATCGAGCCGGCTCCGCTTTCGGGCGACAGCCGCGCCGCCGTCATGGCGCGCCTGGACGAGGCGCCGCCGGCCACGCCCCGCCGCCGCCCGGTGCCCGTCGCGCCGGGTGTGGCAGGCTTGCCGCTGCCGGAGCCCTTGCGCAGCTACCTCGGCGAAACGGGGCCGAGCTGGCGGCGGATCATGGCCGGCGTGGCCGAGCACCAGATCCTGGCGGGTCCCGACGGCTACCGCGCGGTGCTGCTGCGCATCGAGCCCGAGATCGCCATGCCGGTGCACACGCATCGCGACCGCGAGCACACGCTGGTGCTCGCCGGCGGCTTCACCGACGCGTTCGGGCATTTCCTGCGCGGCGACTTCAGCTCGACCGACCCGTCGGTCACGCACCAGCCCGTCGCCGACCCGGGCGAACCCTGCATCTGCCTCGCGATCACCACGGCCCCGCTCCGGCTGACGGGAAGGTGGGCACGATTTCTGAACCCGTTCCTGCGCTGACCCTGTCCTTCGCCGAACCGCGCTGATCCGCTCCTGCCGATCCGGCTTCGGGGGCGTTGACCTCGGTCAAACGCGTTCGTTCCTGCGCGTGCCATAATGCCCGCGGTAAGCGGAGGTGCGCCATGGATATCCGAACGAGCCTCCTGTCCCTCGCCGCCGCCCTCGTCGCGGCGGTCGGGGCGGTCGCGGCCGAGCCGGCATCGATCGACCGGTTCGTGGGCCGATTCTACGGCGCCGGCATCGTCGACGAAGGCGGCGGCGCGCTGCGTCCGAGCGGCATCCGCGAAGCCAGCGTCGTCGTCGGAAAGCTGCCGGATGGCGGGTTCCTGCTGACCTGGAGCGCCATCACCCGGGTCGAGGCGCTGCACGAGCCGAAGTCCAAGACCACCACGCTGCGCTTCGTGCCCACGGCGAAACCGGGCGTGTTCGTCGCCGCCGGCGAGGCGGGCGCACCCGGCCGGCGGACCTGGGCCGAGATCCACGGGGCCACGCTCACCGTCTACGTGATGGACGAGGGCGCCAGCGGAGGGCCGGAGCTGCAGCAATGGGACCGCAAGGTCGACGGCAACCGGATGGAGCTGACCTATCGCCGCGTGTCGGCGGGCGAGCCCGTCCGCGTCGTCCGCTCGACCTTGGCGAGGGAAGTGGATTGAACGGCCTGCCGCGCTGCCGCCGTCGTGCCTGCCGCAGCGCTGCGACGCCGACCCAATCCGCGTCGCTTCAAGCTGGACAATTCCCGCTCGTCTCCGGCACGCTCGGGGAACCCTTGCGTATCGCTCGACCGGATGGCGGAGCTTGGACGTAACGATCTCGGAATGGCGAACCGCGCCGTTCGCGGTGGGCCGCGAGGCGATCTTCGCCGTCGGCGACGTCCACGGCTGCGCCGACGAGCTCGCCGCTCTGCTCGCGGCTGTCGGGGTTGCGGCGGTCCCGCATGGTCTGCGCAAGCGGCTGGTCTACCTTGGCGACCTGATCGATCGCGGGCCGCGCAATCTCGACACCCTGAAGCTGTGGGCCGAGCCGGAAGCGGCGCGCGGAGTCGACGCCATCGACCGTCTGATGGGCAACCACGAGCAGCTCCTGCTGCTGGCGATGACCGGCGGCCCGCATGCCGGCAAAGCCGAGTCGATGTGGCTGAGCGAGGCAATGGGCGGCGGGTGCGTGCTGGCCGAGATGAATGCGGCCACGGGCTCCGCCGCGGAGCGGCCGACCGCGGCGCTGTTCCGGGCCGCGCTCGGCGACGACATCCATCGCCTGTTCGCTTCCATGCGGTCGCATGTCGCGGTCGGCAACACGATCCTCGTGCACGGCGGCCTCGAGCCCGGCGAGGAACCCGACCAATACCTGGCGCGGCCTTGGCAGTCGTTCACCGATGCGCGCTGGGCCTGGGTGCATGGCGAGTTCCTGCAATGGCAGGGCGGGTTCGGCGGGCGGATGGTGGTCCACGGCCACACGCCGCCGCACAAGCACCGCGAGCTGACCGGTCAGGAAGACCCGCATCTGTTCGCGTTCGACCGGCTGGGACTCGACGGCGGCACCACGCGCACCGGCATCGTCACGGGCGCGCAGATCGAGACCGGGCGCTATCGCATCCTGCGGGCGGGCGTGGCCGCGGCGTTCGCGCCCGCGGCGTGAAAGCCTGGCCTATCGCGCCGCCTTCCTCCGGTCCTCGGCCAGCCAGCGGAACAGCTCCTTCATGCGCGCATCGACGAGCGCCTGGCGGTCGCGCCTGCTCCAGTCGTAGAGGCCGGGCCAGCCGCCGGCGCCTTGCTGTTTCGCCAGCGTTTGGGCGACCGCCTGCGGCGGCTCGGGCGCCGTCGACAGGTCGGGCTGCAGGAAGCGGGAGAAGTTGTACATGGTCGCGAGCCCGCCGACATCGGCCGACTCGATCGGTCCGGTGACGCCGAGGCGCCGCCCGAACGACATGCGCACCACCGCGTCGATCACCTCGGGCGCGGCCACGCCGTCGGCCCACAGCGCCCACGCCTCGCGCAGCAGCGCGAACTGCAAGCGGTTGCCGATGAAGCCCTTCACCTCCTTGTCGATGACGACCGGGTGCTTGCCGGCGCGCCGGATGAGATCGACCGTGCGATCGACCACCTCGCGCGCGCAATGCGGCCCGCCGCAGACCTCGACCAGCGGGATGAGCTGCGGCGGATACCAGAAATGCGCGGCGATCACGCGCTCCTTGCGCGCGACCCTGGGCACCAGCGCGCTCGCCGGCTGGCCGCTCGACGAGGCCAGGATCGCCTCGGGCCGGCAGGTCGCATCCAGCCGCGCGAAGATGCCGATCTTGAGGTCAAGGTCCTCGGTGACCGCCTCGAGCACGAAGTCGGCGGGCTTCGCATCCTCGAGCACGGTCGACACCGCGACGCGCCCGACGGCGGCGTCGGCCTCGCCCGACGAGACGATGCCATGGGCAACGAAGTCCTTCAGGCTCGCCTTGATGCGGCCGATCGCCTTCTCGAGGCTTTGCGGGTTGCGGCCGATCATCGTGACCGGATGGCCGGCCATGGCGAAGACCTGCGCCGTGCCGTGTCCGATGATGCCGTTGCCGACGATGGCGATGCGTTCGCTGCCCATGACCTTGTCCCCCAGTTTGTCCTATCGCTTGCGCGTGGCGCCGAGCGGCACGCGCTTGCCGGCGCGGCGCACGACCACGTCGCCGAACACGGGCGGCGGCGGCGGCGCGGCTTCGCCGCCCGGCGTGAGCGGGCGTTCGGCGAAGCGGCCGGTCGAGATCAGCCGGTCGTACATGATGATCGAGCCGGCCACCGCCAGGTTGACGCAGAACCGCGTCGGTATCTTCACCAGCAGGTCGCAATGCCCGGCCAGGCGCGGCGACAGCGAGCCGCGCTCCGGCCCCAGCACATAGGCGGCCTGGCGCGGATGGCGGAAGCTCGGCAGCAGCGTCGCGTCGTCGCGGAACTCGACGCCGACCAGGAGGCAGTCCGACGGCAGGCGCAGCGCGTCGAGATCGGGGAAGTCGTAGTAGGGCAGGTTGGCGCGCACGTCCGTCGTGTCGGAGCTCGCCTTGCGGTACTCGGCGGCGATCGTGAACACGAAGCTGGCGCCGAAGGCGTGCGCCGAGCGGAACAGCGCGCCGAGGTTCATCGGCTTGCTGATGCCTTCCACGCCGATGCCGAAATAGCCGCGCATGCCGAGCGTCCCTCCGGCGGCCAGTCTAGCCGGAACCCGGGGCGGCGCGCGCGCCGCCGCTGCGCCTGAGCCCGGATCGGCCCGGATGGCGGAATTCCGCCTTTTTCCCCAGGAGATGCACGGGAGGCCGGCACTATCACGCGTCTGTGAGGCAGTGGCGCCGACCAGTGATGGTATGACCTTGTTCGCCCTGTTGAACGGGGCGACCCCCCAAGAACCTTGGACGGGCCTGGCGGCTTAACGGCCCCGGCCCTCTTCTTTTTTCCGGGCGGGCTTTCGGCGCGGCTCGGTCGTCGCGATCCAGATGCCGGCGGCGACGGCGGCGACCCCCAGCACGAGCGAGGGGCCGATCGGCTCGTCCAGCAGCACCGCCGCCAGCAGCGCCCCGCGACGGGGTTGAGCGTCATGGTGCCGGCGACCCGGGTCGGCGTGGTCCGCGCCAAGGCGAACACCCAGAGGACGAACGCCGCGGCGCCGCCGAAGCCGGCGCGATAGGCGACGGCGACCCATTCCCCCGGCCCGAAGCCGCCGACCACGTCGAAGCCGCCGGTCCACCAGGATGCCGCCGCGACGCCGGAGATGGCCATCAGCACGCCCGCGCTCTTGCGCAGCGTCAGCCGCTCGATGCCGAGCAGCGCGGCGACCAGCATCGTCGCCAGCGGAAGGGTCGGCAGCGCCATCGCGCCGCGCGCCGCCGAAGGTGCTGGACAGGATGGCGGCAGCGCCGAGACGCGGGTTCATCGCCGGCAGGCTGCTGCCGGGCGGCCGTGCGGACAACTACCTCCCGGGTAGTCGTCGATCGGGCAGACGCCCAAGCGTCTTGCGCCCGGGCGGCGAGGGCGGCATGGTGCGGGCCGCTCTGCCGAGGTCAAGTCCATGAACGCCATGCCCCTGACCGCCGCCGCGAACCGCGGCGCCGCCATCGCGGCGCCGGTGCTGGTCGAGGTCACGCGCGGCGGCATGGTCGAGAGCCGCCATGCCGGCACCGTCGCCGTGGTCGATGCCAAGGGCAAGACGGTCCTTGCCTGCGGCGACATCGCCCAGCCCGTCTATCCGCGCTCGGCCATCAAGCCGATCCAGGCCCTGCCGCTGATCGAATCGGGCGCGGCCGAGCGCTACAGGCTGGGCGACGCCGAGATCGCGCTGGCCTGCGCCTCGCACGGCGGCGAGCCGCGCCATGTCGCGACGGTGCTGACCTGGCTCGGACGCATCGGCTGCACGGTCGACGACCTGGAATGCGGCGGCCATCCGCCGAGCCACGAGGCCTCGGCCGAGGCGCTCTATCGCGGCGACGGCGTGGTGACGCCGCTGCACAACAACTGCTCGGGCAAGCACACCGGCTTCCTGTCGCTGGCGAAGCATCGCGGCTGGCCGACGCGCGGCTACATCAACGAAGAGCATCCCGTGCAGCAGATCGTGCTGCGGGCGCTGGCCGAGCTCGGCGGCGCCGACCTCGCCCGCGGCGCGCGCGGCATCGACGGGTGCGGCATTCCCGTCGTCGGCATGCCGATCGAGCGCCTGGCGCTGGCCATGGCGCGCTTCGCCGATCCCGGCGGCCTGCCGGACGAGCGCGTCGCGGCGATCAAGCGCATCCGCGCGGCCATGGCGAAGGAGCCGTTCATGGTCGCCGGCACCGGCCGCTTCTGCACCCGCGTCATGAGCACGCTCGGCGCGGCGGCGATGGTCAAGACCGGCGCCGAGGGCGTCTACATGGCCGCGCTGCCGACGCTCGGATACGGCATCTGCCTCAAGATCGCCGACGGGGCGTCGCGCGCCTCGCAGGTGGCGCTCGCCGCGGTGCTCGACCGGCTCGGCATCGAGGGCGCGCGGGAGCTGGCCGAGACGCCGCTCAAGAACGTCGCCGGCCGCCCGGTCGGAGTCGTGCGGCCCGCCGGCGATCTGCCGTTCTGACGCCGATGCGCGCCGCGGTCGTCCGCCAATGGGGCTCGATCGAGCCGGGCGAGCTGCCCGAACCGGCAGCTGGGCCGGGCGAGGTCGTGATCCAGGTCGAGGCCGCCGGCGTCAATTTCGCCGACACGCTGCTGGTCGCCGGCAAGTACCAGGAGAAGCCGCCCTTCCCTTTCAGCCCCGGGCTCGAGGCGGCCGGAACGGTGCTCCGGTGCGGCGCCGGCGTCGGGCGCGTGAAGCCGGGCGACCGGGTGCTGGCGATGCTCGATCGCGGCGGCTTCGCCGAGCGCGCCGTCGCGAAGGAAAGCGACGTCTATGTCACGCCGGCGGGCATGGACGCGGCAACGGCTGCCGGCTTCCCCGTCACCTACGGCACGGCGCATTGCGTGCTGTGCTGGTATCTGCGCGTGCAGCCGGGCGAGACGCTGGTCGTGCACGGCGCCGGCGGCGGCGTCGGCCTCGCCACGGTCGAATGCGGCAAGGTGCTCGGCGCCACGGTGATCGCGACGGCCGGCTCCGACGACAAGCTGGCGCTGGCGCGCGCGCACGGCGCCGACCACGGCATCAACTATGCGCGCGAGGATCTGCGTACGCGGATCAAGGAGCTGACCGGCGGCCGAGGCGCCGACGCGGTATTCGATCCCGTCGGCGGCGACGCGTTCGACGCCTCGCTGCGCTCGACCGCCTGGGGCGGACGCATCGCGGTGATCGGCTTCGCCTCGGGCAAGGTGCCGCAGATCCCCGCCAACATCCTCCTCGTGAAGAACATCACCGTGCACGGCGTCTACTGGGGCGCGCATCGCAAGCATCGGCCCGAGAAGATGCCGGAGGAGTTCGCCGAGCTGTTCCGATGGTACACGGAGGGGAAGCTCGAGCCGCATGTCTCGCATCGCTTCCCGCTGGCCGAGGCGAAGCGGGCGCTCGAGCTGCTGACCACGCGCAAGGCCCAGGGCAAGGTCGTGGTGGTGATGTGAGCGAGCCGGCCAGTTTGGACCCGGTCCAGGCGCAGTACGAGGCCTATCCCTATCCCGCGCGCGATCCGCGCGACGAAGCCAAGCGTCTCGTCATCGGCTCGCCGAGCGACCTGCGCGAGGTCGACCACTACCTGTTTGGCGGCAAGCGCGACTGGTCGCGCCCGTTCCGCGCGCTGGTCGCCGGCGGCGGCACCGGCGACGCGCTGGTGATGCTGGCGCAGCACCTGGCCGACCGGCACTGCCCGGCCGAGCTGCACTATCTCGACCTGTCCGACGCGGCGCGGCGCATCGCCGAGGCGCGCATCGAGGCGCGCGGCCTCGGGCGCCTCGTGACGTTCCATCACGGCTCGCTGCTCGGCCTCGCGGCGGCGGCGCCGGGACCCTACGACTACATCGACTGCTGCGGCGTGCTGCATCACCTCGATGACCCGCGGGCCGGCCTGAGGGTGCTCGCGGCTTCGCTTGCGCCCGGCGGCGGCATGGGCCTGATGGTCTACGGCGCGCTCGGCCGCACCGGCGTCTACGACGCGCAAGAGATGCTGCGCACGCTGGCCGCCGGCGCGCCGGACCGCGAGCGGCTCACCGTCGCGCGCGCGCTGATCCGCGAATTGCCGCCGACCAACCGGCTCAGGCGCAATGCGCTGGTCGGCGACCACCTCGCCGGCGGCGACGCCGGCCTCTACGACCTGCTGCTGCACGCGCGCGACCGCGCCTATCGCGTGCCCGAGCTGGCGGCGATGATCGACGCCGCCGGGCTCGCGATCGTCGCCTTCATCGAGCCGGCGCGCTACGAGCCCGCGACGTACCTCAACGACCGCGACCTGCTCGAGCGCCTCGGGCCGCTCGGGGCCGTCGAGCGCGCCGCCTTCGCCGAGCTGCTCGCCGGCAACCTCAAGACCCATGTCTGCTACGTCGCGGCCAGGGACCGCGCGGCGACGGCGGCGGCGCGGGCGGACGATCCGGCGGCGGTGCCGGTCGCGCGTGACGTCGACTTCGCCGCCATCGCGCGCGGCATGGTGTCGGGCAGCCCGGTGCTGTCCGCCAGCTTCGACGGGCTGACGCTGCGGCTCAAGCTGCCGCGCCTCGCCACCGCGATCCTCGCGCGCATCGACGGAAAGCGCAGCCTCGGCGAGATCCACCGCGCCGTGGCCGAGACGGCGGCGCCGGGCTTGGCGTGGGACGATTTCCTCGCCGAGTTCCGAGTGCTCTACGCCGCCTTCAACGGCGTCAACCGGATGCTGCTGCGCGTGCCGGGCTGACTGCCTCGCCGCGCGCGACGGCCTGCGCCCAGGGCAGGAACCCGTCGAGAAAGCGCGTGGTCGCCGGCATGAAATGGCTGCCGTGGTGGTAGAACGGGTCGAGCGTGCTGACGATCAGCCGGCCCTTCGTGCTGACGCGGTCGTCGTACAACAGGCAGCCGCCGTCGTCGCGGCCGCCGGGCTCGGGCGGCACCACCATCAGCGCCTCGGCGCCCGGCGGCGGACGCAGCACGCCGTGGAAATGCCAGATCGTCGCGGCGGGATCGACGAAGCGGAACAGCTCGTGGTCCGGGCGGACCACGCGCTGCGCCGGCGTCGCTCCCTGCTGGCGCCACCACCAGAAATTGGTCGGGCGAAACGTCCAGTCGACGCCCGGGACCCAGGCATGGGCCTGCGTCTCGGCAAAGACCACCAGCGTGCCGCCGCGCGCAAGATGGCCGAGCAGCAGCGGGCGATGCCGGCGCAGCAGGGACGGGTTCAGCCGGTCGGGCACGATCAGCACGCCGACGCCGTCGAGGTCGCCCGGTTTCAGATCGGGCGCGTAGATCACGCGCTCGAAGCGGTCGCGGTAGCGCGCGCCCAGGATCGCCTCGGCGTGGTAGTAGGTGCCGCCGTGCAGGATCGCGAGGCTCATGCGTCTGCCCCCGCGCCGATCCACGCGAACAGCTGCGGGATCATCCGCTCGGCGCTGTTGCCGGCGCCGAGATACGTCCACAGGTCGTTGCCGCCGTGGAACAGCACGCGGCCGCGCCCGAGCGCGTAGCTGAAATCGAGCGGAAGGCGCCTGGGCCCCAGGCTGTGGATCACCGTGGCGCCGGCCGGCGGCCGGTGCCAGCCGCGCCCGTAGAACCCCGCGACGCCGCGCCGGAACGTCAGGTCCTGCGGCGCGACGCCGCGCCAGACCGGGTGCTCGCGCTCGCGCCGCACCTCGAGGTCGGCGACGCGATAGTCGGGGATCGGCTGGAAATGGTCGAGCCCGGAAAGGAACGGCCAGGCGACGTGGCCGCTCGCCAGCACGGTGCCGCCGGCGCGCACGAAGGCCTCGATGCGATCGCGCCGCCCGGACAGATAGAGCTGATCGCAATGCATCGAGACCAGGAGCGCGCGGAAATCGTCAAGCGTGACCCTGTCGAAGTCATACATGCCGACGGTCATGATCCGCGGCCCGACATCGGGCCGGCGGATCATGTCCGGGACGCCGGACTCGGGCTGCTCGCAGTCGATCAGCAGCGTGTCGATCATCGCTGCCGGAACGCCATCGGGTGCACCAGGTCCTTGCGGATGTCGATGCGACGCTCGATCATCCGGCTTTCCAGCATGAAGTCCTGGTCCGCGTTCAGGTTGGCGATGTCCGCATCGGTCATGACCGGCGAGAAGTCGTACCAGGCGAGCATGCGCGCGGCGTCGGCGAGCGAGATCTTCTGCTCCTCGGCGGCGAGCTTCAGCGCCTCGGCCCGGTTCCTGGCGACGAAGTCGACGGCGTCGCGGTGGACGGCGAGGAAACGCTCGACCTGCGCCGGATGCTTGTCGAGGAAGGCCTTGTTGACGGCGATCACCGTGGTAGGTTGGATCAGGCCCTTGCCCGAGGCGATAACCTTGCCGCCCGCCGCCTCGACCGCCAGCGAGTGGTTGCCGGCGAGGGTCGCCGCGTCGACCTTGCCGGCCAGGAGCGCGGCGCGCGCGGCCGGCAGGTCCATGTTGATGTAGCTGACGTCGGCCAGCGTCATGCGCCTCGACGCCAGCGCCGCGACCAGGAGCTGGTTCAGCGTGGTGCCCTTCGGCCCGGCGACGGTCTTTCCCTTCAGGCTCTCGATGGTGGCCGGGCCCTTGGCTAGGCTCATGACGAAGAAAGCCTCGGCATTGCGGCTGTAGGCCGCGACGATCACCACCTCGGCGCCGTTGGCGCGGCCGATGATGGCCGAGGTCCCGCCCAGCACGCCGGCGATGTCGAGCGAGCCGGCGGCGAGCGCCTGCACCTGCTTGGCGCCCGAGGTGATTTCGGGCAGCTCGACCTTGATGCCGTCGGCGGCGAAGGCCTTTTCCAGCATGCCGGTGCGCTGCATCACGATCGACGGCACGTTGAACGGCGACGTCACGTGCGACACGACGACCTTCGCCGGCTTTCCTTCGGCGTGGGCCACCGGGGCGCCGAGGCACAGGACGGCGGCCGTCGCCGCCAGAAGTCGGAATGGCGTCTTCATTGCAGGGTCCTTTCGTTTGAATGCGATTCCGTGATGGTGTCGATCAGCCGCTCGCGCAGCGCGACGACGTTGATATCCTCCGGCCGGCGCGGATAGGCGAGCGGCACCGCGACTTCCGCGACCAGGCGGCCTGCACGCATGACCAGCACCCGCTCGGCCAGCAGCACGGCCTCCTCGACGTCGTGGGTGACGAACAGGACGGTGCGCCGGCGCTCCGCGCCGAGCCAAAGCTGGACCAGCTCGCGCTGCAGCGCCCGGCGCGTGAAGGCGTCGAGCGCGCCGAACGGCTCGTCCATCAGCAGCACGTCGGGATCGAGGCAAAGCGCCCGCGCCAGCGCCACGCGCTGCGCCATTCCGCCCGAAAGCTGGTGCGGCAGCGCGTCGGCGAAGGCGGAAAGCTCGACGAGCTCCAGCAGGCGCGCCACGGCCTGCTCGACGCCGGCGCGGTCGGGTGCGTCCATCATGCCGAAGCCCACGTTCTGGCGCACGGTCAGCCAGGGCATCAGCCGCGGCTCCTGGAACACCATGGCCGCGCGCGCGGGGCGGCCGCCGGGGCGGCCCCAGCGGAACGTGCCGCCGTCCGGCTGCTCGAGGCCCGCGACGGTCCGCAGCAGCGTGGTCTTGCCGCAGCCGCTGCGGCCGACCAGGGCCACGAACTCGCCCGGACGGCAGGCGAGCGACAGGCGGTCGATGGCCAGCACGTCGCGGCCCCGCAGCGCGTAGCGCTTGGTGATCGCCTCCAGCGCGAAGGCGGCCGGCTCAGCCGCGGCCAAGGTTCAGCTCCTGCCTGACCCAGGGCACCAGCCGGCGCGTCAGCGCGAGCGCCAGCGTGTCGAAGGCGAGGCCCATCAGCCCAATCGTGACGATGCCGACGAAGATGATGTCGGTGCGCGCCAGCATCTCGGCGTCGAGGATCATGAAGCCGAGGCCGGCGGAAGCAGCGATCAACTCGGCCCCGACCAGGGCGCGCCAGCAGTAGCCCAGCGCCAGGCGCAGGCCGACGATGATCGCCGGCGTGGCGGCGGGCACCACGATGCGGCCGATGATCGCGCGCCGCGAGAAGCCGCAGATGCGCCCGACCTCGATCAGCTTCGGGTCGCATTGCGTGATGCCGCCGAGCGTGCCGAGGAACAGCGGGAAGAACGCGGCGAGCACGATGACGGCGACCTTCGACGCCTCGCCGATGCCGAACCACAGGATCAGCAGCGGCACCAGGCCGAGCGGCGGGACGTGGCGGAGGAACTCGAGCGGCGGCAGCAGCAGCGCGCGCGCCGGCGCCAGCGCCGCGATGATGGTCGCGAGCGGAATCGCCAGCAGCACCGCGAGCGCGAAGCCGGCGGCCACGCGCACGAAGCTGACGGCGAGATGACCGATAAGCGTGCCGTCGGCAACCAGGCGCGTCCCTGTTTCGAGGACGGCGAGCGGCGCGGGCAACAGGAAGGGCGTGGTCAGCCCGGCGGCGCTGGCGGCGGCCCACAGGCCGACCAGCATGGCGAAGGACAGCCACGAGCGGAGCCGGCCGACCGCGACATGCCCGGCCGGCGCGCAGGCCAGCAGCGCCACCGCGCCGCGCAGCAAGCGCGACCAACGGGTCGTTGGCTTGGGAATGACGGTTGCAGACACGCAGAGATAAGAGTGCAAGTCATCTGCATTCGCAAGTTTGATCTTGCCGCACCACGGGCCGCGCGAGCTGGGGCAGTGTCGACTGCCGCGCTGGAAATCCATTAAGGCATTGTTTTTCCTAGATCTCTGTGACGTGTGGCGGCCAGCCCTCTCAGCGCTGCCAGAAGCCCCGGCGCAGCTCGACCGCGACGCCGATGCGCGTCAGGCCGATATCGGCAAGCGCGTGTTTGTCCATCCGAGCCAGGGCGTGGCGCTGCGTGGCGCGGGCTGCGCGGCGCGCGAGCAGCGCGCCGAGCACGTGGCCGGGGAAGCTCTGCGAAAGTACCGAAATCGTCGCCATGGCGAGCTTCTTTTCGCCCGAAGCGACGGCGCGACGATTGAGGGGGGAGGCCGGCCGCCCGATGCGACCGGTGTCACCCGCGGGCCCGCGCATTTCGCCGACCCGCCATGCGCGCGGCTGAGGGCTTGATCGATTCTGCCGGTTCAGGCCCGCCAGAAGGGCTTGGCTGCCTCGCTCAGGGCCGCGCAGCGCGCGACGCCGATGTCTGCCAGTGCACGGTCGTCCATCTGCGCAAGGGCGCGGCGCTGGATGGCACGCTCCTGCCACGTGAGCAGCAGGTCGAGGACGCGGGAGGTCGGGCGCTTGCAGCCGAAGGTGCGGCCGAGCAGCGTGGCAGGGGCGGTCGCCGCGGGCAAGAGCATCCGGGTCATGGCGCAGCTCCATTCATGAAATCGCAGCATGCAAGCCGGCGTGCCGATTTCAGGAAAACTGTTTGTATGGCAAACAGATACGGGAGAGCCGGCCTTGCGCGCAAACGATACTTTCTCATAGAATTCCAAAGAAAAACTAATCCGATTCCGGTCCTGTCGGAGGTCCCCATGGCCCGGTTCCTGCCGCCGCTCAACGCGTTGCGCGCGTTCGAGGCGGCGGCGCGGCTGCTCAGCTTCACCCGCGCGGCGGAGGAGCTGAACGTCACGCAGGCCGCGGTCAGCCACCAGATCAAGGCGCTGGAGGAGCGGCTGGGCGTCACGCTGTTCAAGCGCATGAATCGCAACCTGCTGCTGACCGATGCCGGCCAGGCCTATCTGCCGGCGGTGCGCGAAGCGTTCGACGGGCTGGCGCGCGCCACGGCGCTGCTGTTGAAGCGCGACCGGACGGGGGCGCTGACGGTCAGCGTGCTGCCGTCCTTTGCCGCGAAGTGGCTGGTGCCGCGGCTCGGCCGCTTCCGCGACCTGCATCCCGAGATCGACGTGCGCCTGTCGACCGATCACCACATGGTCGAGCTGGGCCGCGACGACGTCGATGCGGCGATCCGCTACGGCCAGGGCGACTATCCCGGCCTCGACTCCGTGCGCTTCCTGACCGAGGACATCTTTCCCGTCTGCAGCCCGCGCCTTCTCAAGGGCAAGCACCCGCTCAGGCGGCCGGACGACCTGCGCTACCACACGCTGCTGCACGACGACTTCCGCATCGACTGGCGGCTGTGGCTGCTGGCCGCGGGCGTGAAGGACGTCGACCCCGACCGGGGGCCGGCCTTCACCGATTCGAGCATGGTGGTGCAGGCGGCCGTCGAAGGGCAGGGCGTGGCGCTGGCGCGCAGCGCGCTGGCGGACGTCGACCTGGCGACGGGCCGGCTGGTCAAGCCGTTCGACGTCAGCATGCCGGCGCGCTGGGCGTACTATTTCGTCTGCCCGGTGGCGACGCGCGACAACCCCAAGATCGTCGCGTTCCGCAACTGGTTGCTGGCGGAGGCCCGGAACACGGCGGGTGCCGGCGCACCGGCGGCACAGGTCGCGGTCGGCGAATCGGCGACCTGATCGCCCTCGGCGCGCGTTGATCCGCGCGCCGTCCTTTCCGGCATGGCGGCCGGACCAGCGGCCGCCTACCGCAGGGCCGGCGCCAAGCGCTCCATCGCCTCGGACAGGCGCGCGGCGGAGCTGGCGAAGCACAGGCGCACGCAACCCTCGCCGCCCGGCCCGAACGCGGCGCCCGGTGCCAGGCCGACGTCGGTCTCGAGCAGCAGGTCCTTGCAGAACTGCACGGTATCCCGGACGCCGTCGACCTTGAAGAACGCGTAGAAGGCGGCGCGCGGGCGCACCATCTCGACGCGCGGCAAGGCCGACAGGGCCTGGTGGACCAGGTCGCGCCCGACGCGACAGCGCCCGACCATCTCCTTGACGAAGGGCTCGCCGTCGCGGATCGCAACCACGCCGGCATGCTGCAGGAAGGGCGTGGTGCCGCTGGTGTTGAACTCCACCGTCTTGCCCAGGGTCTCGCCGAAGGCGGGCGAGGTGGTCAGCCACCCCAGGCGCCAGCCGGTCATCGCCCAGGGCTTGGAGAAGCTGTTGACGACGATCAGGTCGTCCTCCGGCTCGGCGATCGACAGGAAGGACGGTGCTGTCGCGCGGTCGTAGACGAAGCGCGTGTAGACCTCGTCGGCGATCAGCCAGATGCCGTTGCGGCGGCAGAAGTCCAGCACGGCGCGCTGCTCGTCCGCGGACATCATCCAGCCCGTGGGATTGCCCGGCGTGTTGATGAACATCGCCTTGGTGCGCGGCCCACAGGCGGCAAGCAGCCGGTCCAGGTCGAGCGACCAGCCCTGCGGGGTCAGGTCGAGCGCCACCGGCCGCGGGACGGCGCCCATGATGCGCGCGGCGGCGAATATGTTGGGCCAGACCGGCGTCACGGCGACGATCTCGTCGCCCTGCTCCAGCAGGCACTCCATGGTCATCATCAGCCCGTTCATGCCCGCGGTCGTGACGGTGACGCGGTCGACCGCGATCGGCGCGGGGCGCTCGGGCGTGCCGTGCAGCCGGTTCATGTAGCGGGTCAGCTCGTCGCGCAGCTCCGGCTCGCCGCGCTTGTAGGAATAGAAGGTGCGCCCGGCTTCGAGCGCCTCGGCGGCGGCGTGGCGGATGAAGGCGGGGGTCACCATGTCGGACTCGCCCACCCAGAGCGGGATCAGGTTCTTGCGTCCGAACCCCAGTTGCCAGACCTCGACGATCTGCGATTCCTCCAGCTCCTCGATCTGGCGGCGGAGCCGGGCGGGGCGGCGTCGGGCTAGGTGGAGGTCGTTCACGGCCAGGGTCCTTGTCCGGGATTTCCCTGTCCTTGTAAGGAATTGGATGGACCGGGGCAAATGACCCCTGCTCATGCGGCGGGCAAGAAAACTAATGCCTGCCGGGGCGGTCCCGAGACCGCTCGGTGACGGGCGTCACAGCGCCGGGTATGAGCTTTCGGCAAGATCGGCGTACAAGGAAGCCAAGACCGGAGGGTGCCATGACGACCACGGGCAAGACGCAGACCAAGCGCACCATGCTGACCGCCGTGATTGCCGTGGCTGCCGCGGTCGCGGCGCTGGCCGCCGGGACGAGCGCCCAGGCGCAGAGCACGACCTGCTGCACGACGGGCGGCGTGTTCATGCCGCCGGTGACGACGCCGACCCCGCCGACTAACCCGACCATCCCGCCGCCCGTGGTGACGACGACGATCCCGACCACCCCGCCGCCGGTGGTGGTGACGAGGACGCCGACCCCGACCCCCATGCCGGACCGGCCAGGGATGTTCACCAACGTGCCGTCCGACATGCGCCGGCTGATGCAGTTCGACACGGTTTCCTCGATCGACCGGCTGCTGACATCGCCGGCCGCCGTCAGCCTGAGCCTGCCGCGCCAGGCGGTGCCGAACAAGCTGGAGAACCGCCTGCCGTCGCTGACGGGCAGCGTCGGTGCGAAGCCGGCGGGCGGCGCCGAGGATGCCGCGAAGGCGCTCGAGAACGCCAAGCCGCTGATCTGATCTTCCGCCATTCGCGGGCGCGGGCGGGCCGGGAATGTCGGCCCGCCCGAATCGTTTTCCCTAGGATGCGGCGTCGCGCGCCGGTCACGTGATGGCCACAGGCAGGAATCGCGCAGGCTCGGCGCGGTCGCTTGCGGCGGCCGTGGCGCGCGCGATAAAAAAAAGGCCGCGCAAAGCGCGGCCCGAGTTTAGGGAGGAAACGCCCAAGAAACGCAACATCGGTTCGAGGAACCTGGGCTGATGTTGCACTGCAATAAGTAGGGCCGCCAACGCCGATCGTCAAGGACCGGCGCCCGACCCACCCAGACCCTGACTTCAACCCTGCCCTGCGTTGCACACCGGTCTCCCGGGTGCGCGCACGGCTCACTTCATGGAGCGTTTTCAATGAGTTCCGCTCGTGCACTGGCTTCCCTGGCGGCCGTTGCCGCCCTGGCCGTTTCGCTCTCCCTGCCCGCTCACGCGCTCACGCTCGACCGCGGTGCCGACACCGCCGCCGTCGTGCTGGTGGCGGCGAAGGCGGGCGACACCGTGACGGTTTCCGCCAAGACCGCCAACCTGCGCAGCGGCCCGTCGGCCAAGTCGAAGAAGGTCGCCGGCCTCGCCAAGGGCACCAAGCTCCAGGTCGTCGAGGTGACCAAGGGCGGCTGGCTCAAGGTCAAGGGGCCGCAGGGCGACGGCTACGTGTCCGGCAAGCTGGTGAAATAGACCGCGACCCGCAGGTCGCGGACCATTCGGCGACGATCGGCGGCCGGCGACGGCCGCCGATTGTCGTTTCGGGCCTCCTGGACTAAGAGGGGGGCATGAGCGGGCAGTGGAAGAAGGCGGCGGCCCTGGAGCCGGTCTGGGCAGCGCTCGCCCGCCATCGCGACGAGATCGCGGGTCGCACGATGCGCGACCTGTTCGCCGCCGACCCCGCGCGCGCCGGCCGATTCACCCTGTCGTTCGACGGGCTTCTGCTCGACTACTCGAAGAACCGTCTGACCGGTCGGACGATGGCGCTGCTACGCGACCTGGCCGCGGCGGCCGACCTGCCCGCGTGGACCCGGCGCATGTTCGCGGGCGAGCGCATCAACACGACCGAGAATCGCGCGGTGCTGCATGTCGCGCTGCGCAACCGCGGTAACGCGCCGATCATGGTCGACGGCGCCGACGTCATGCCGGAGGTCAATGCGGTGCTCGCGCGGATGCGCGATTTCACGGCGCGCGTGCGCGACGGCGCCTGGACCGGCGCCACCGGGCGGCGCATCGCGTCGGTGGTGAACATCGGCATCGGCGGATCGGACCTCGGGCCTCGCATGGCGGTGGAGGCGCTCGCCGCGTTTCGACACGAGCGATTGGCGTTCCATTTCGTCTCGAACGTCGACGGGGCCGAGATCGCGCGCACGCTCGCGCCGCTCGACCCGGCCGAGACGCTGTTCGTGGTCGCGTCGAAGACCTTCGCGACGCAGGAGACGATGGCCAACGCGGCGACCGCGCGCGCATGGCTGACCGCGGCGCTGGGCGACGGCGCCGTGGCGCGGCACTTCGTCGCCGTGTCGACCAACGCCGCGGAAGTGGCCCGGTTCGGCATCGACGCGGCCAACATGTTCGAGTTCTGGGACTGGGTCGGCGGCCGCTTCTCGCTGTGGTCGGCGGTCGGCCTGCCGATCGCGCTCTCGATCGGCATGGACCGATTCGAGGAGATGCTGGACGGCGCGCATGCCATGGACGGGCATTTCCGCGACGCGCCGCCGGAGCGCAACCTGCCGCTGACCCTGGCGCTGGTCGGCGTCTGGAACACCAACCTGCTGGGAGCCGAAACGCAGGCCGTGCTGCCCTACGACCAGGGACTGGCGCGATTTCCCGCCTATCTGCAGCAGGCGGAGATGGAGAGCAACGGCAAGTCGGTCGGGCGCGACGGACGCAGGGTCGAGCGGGCGACCGCGCCGGTCCTGTTCGGCGAGCCCGGCACCAACGGGCAGCACGCCTTCTACCAGCTGATCCACCAGGGCACGCGGCTGGTGCCCTGCGATTTCATCGCGCCGGCCGAGACCCACTACAAGACCGGCCGGCACCACGCCATGCTGCTCGCCAACTTCCTCGCGCAGAGCGAGGCGTTGATGCTGGGGAAGACCGCGGCCGAGGCGCGCGCCGAGCTTGCGGCCGAGGGCCTGACCGGCGCCGCGCTCGAGGCGCTGGTGCCGCACCGGGTCTTCGGCGGCGACCGGCCGAGCAACTCGATCCTGGTGCGGCGGCTGGATCCGCGCACGCTCGGCATGCTGATCGCGCTCTACGAGCACAAGATCTTCGCCCAGGGCGTGATCTGGGGCATCAACTCCTTCGATCAGTGGGGTGTCGAGCTGGGCAAGCAACTCGCCACGCGCATCCTGCCGGAGCTCGAAGGCGACGGGCCGCCCGGCCGGCATGACTCGTCGACCACGCAGCTGCTCGCGCAGGTCAGGGCCTGGCTGAAGCCGTAGCGCTCAGCCGGCGATCAGCGCGCGCACCTTGCGCGCGCGCTCGGTGATCCTGTCCCAGCGACCGGCCTCGATGTCGGCCGCCGGCGCCACGAAGGACGAGCCGACCGCGACGACGTTGGGCTGGGCGAGGTAGTCGCGCAGGTTGGCCTCCGTGATGCCGCCGGTCGGACAGAACGCGAGGTCGGCGAGCGGCCCGTGGAACGCCTTCAGCGCGGCGATGCCGCCGCTCTGCTCGGCGGGGAAGAACTTCAAGAGGCGATAGCCGGCGCTGCGCGCCTGCATTGCCTCCGCCGCCGTGGCCACGCCGGGAATGAACGGCAGGCCCGCCTTGGCGCCGGCCGCGAGCAGCTCTGGCGTGAAGCCGGGGCTGAAGGCGAACCGGGCGCCGATGCTCGCGGCGCGCCCGAGGTCGTCGACGCTCAGCACCGTGCCGACGCCGGCCTCGGCCTCGGGCACCTCGCCGAGGACCGCCGCCAGCGCGTCCAGCGCTGCCGGCGTGCGCAGCGTCACCTCGATCATCGGCAGGCCGCCGTCGACCAGCGCGCGCGCCAGCTTGGGCCCGTGCTCCGCGCGCTCGATCGTCACGACCGGGACGAACCCCGCACGCCGCATCCTCGCCGCCAGGTCGCTCATGGCGTCGTCCTCCTCAGATCATCGCCCTCAGATCATCGCCGGCATGGCCTGGCGCGCGATGATCGCGCCGGGGTGCCGGATGACCGCCGCCGCCAGGCGATGTCCGGCGCGCACCGCGTCGGCCGGGGCGGCCCCGTTGACCCGTGCCGCAAGATAGGCGGCGTTGAACGAGTCGCCGGCGGCCGTCGTGTCGACCGGCGGCGGGCCAGGCTCGGGCGCGACCGACAGGCTCGTTCCGTCCGCCACGACGAGCGCCGTTTCGCCGGCGTTCTTCACCACGACCTCGCCCGGGCCCAGCTTCTGGATGCGCCGCGCGCAGGCGGCGGGCGATCCGTCGCCCCACAGGGCGCGCTCGTCGTCGAAGCTCACCAGCGCGATGTCGGCGCGTCCGAGCAGCACTTGCATCGCGTCGCGCGCCTCCGCCGCGTCGCGCCAGTTGCGCGGGCGGTAGTTGCTGTCGAACGCGACACGGCCGCCGCGCGCGCGTTGCGCGTCGAGCGCCGCGAACAGCGCCGTGCGCCCGTCCGCGCCGTAAAGCGACAGGCTGATGCCCGACAGGTAGGCCAGGTCGTAGCCGGCGATGGCGCCGGCCAGCTCCGCGACGGCGTCGCCCTGGAACAGCTCGCGCGCGGGCGCGCGTTCGCGCCAATAGGAGAAGAACCGCTCGCCGCGATCGTCGGTCTCGATCAGGTAGAGGCCGGGCAGCCGGCCGGCGACCCGCCGCACGCGGGCGACGCCGACGCCTTCCGCCCGCCAGGCCGCGACCATGCGGTCGCTGAAGCGGTCGTCGCCGAGCGCCGTCAGGTAGTCCACGGCGACGCCCAGCCGCGCCAGGTAGACGGCGGTGTTCAGCGTGTCGCCGCCGAAGCCGAGCGCGAACAGCCCGCCCGGCCGCGGCGACAGCTCGATCATGCATTCGCCGATGGATGCGACCTTCATCGCGAGGCGCGGACGGCTACTTCACCAGCGTGATCGACACCGTGGCCTCGTGCGCGACTTCGGTCGCGCAGGAGCCGAGCAGCAGGCGGGCCGCCGCGCCCAGGCCGCGCGTGCCCATGACGATGTGGTCGCACTCGAGCTGCTTGCAGAAAGCGGCGATGGTCGCCCCGGGCTGGCCGACGCCGATGTGGTGCGCGTGCGGCAGGCCGCTTTTCTTCACCACCTCGAGCGCGGGGCCGAGGACCTTCATGCCCTCCTCGCGATGATAGCCCTTGATCTCCGAGCTCGCGACGAACATCGACACCGCCTGGCCGACCGGCACCTGCACGTTCACGAGCTCCAGCCGCGCACCAGCGCCGGACTTGGCGAGGGAGATGGCGAAATCCAGCGCGCGCAGCGCGTTGTCGGACCCGTCGAGCGGCACCAGGATGCGTTTCGGCAGGGCGGTCATTTCGTTTCCTCCGCGCTCAGATCTTCCACGTGCTTGATCCGCGCGGCGGCGCGCCGCGCCAGCACGGTCCCGAGAACCACGACCAGGGCAGCGCCGGCGACGGCCGCGATCCATTCGCCGTACCCCGCGCCACGGGTCTCGACCCAACGGTGCACCAGCGGGTCGCCGGCCATGATCTCGCCGCCGAGCCAGCCGAGCAGCCCCGCGCCGGCCGTGACCAGCAGCGGGAACCGGTTCAGCACTTTCATCAGCAGCTGGCTGCCGAAGATGATGAGCGGCACGGACATGATCAGCCCGATGATGATGAGGACGATGTCACCCTTGGCCGCCGCCACGATGGCGATGACGTTGTCGAGGCTCATCACCACGTCGGCGATGATGATGGTCTGGATCGCGCCCCACAGGTTGGCCGAGCTCTTGACGTCGCCGTCGCCCTCCTCTTCCGGCATCATCAGCTTGACGCCGATCCACAGCAGCAGCACCCCGCCGATCAGCTTGATGGCCGGTATGGTCATCAGCCAGGCGATGATCAGGCAGAAGATCACGCGCACGATGACCGCGCCGGCGCTGCCGGCGATTACGGCCTTGTTGCGATACCGGTCGGGCAGGGAGCGGCAGGCCAGTGCGATCACGACGGCGTTGTCGCCCGAGAGCAGAATGTTGACGACAATGATCTTCAGCAGTCCGTCCCAGAACTGCATGTCGAAGGCTGGCATGTCGCGGCGTTTCCCCGTATCTCCCTCGATTGCCGCTGGTATGCCAGCGGACGGGCGAGACTAGCGGGTCGAAATTGGCTTGGCGACCCGAATCGGACAGGGGTTCAAGGTTTTTTTCCCCGGAGCCGCCGGTCCGCCTCGTAGAGGCAGCGGTCGAGCTGGGTGCGGAAACGGTCTTCGTAGTCGCGGCGCCTTCGTTCCATCGCCACCAGGTCGTCGCCCGGCCGCGGGTTGTCGCGCGGCGGAGTGCCGGCGCTGCGCTGCGCATCGCGGTAGCAGCGCGCGACCGCCTGGCTGCGGTCCTGGTAGGTCTGGGCGGCGGCCGGGCCGACGGCGATCGTGGCCAGCGTCACGGCCAGGCGCGCCGCCGCGCGGGCGCGGCCGGCGCTCACGGCTGCCGGCCGATCCGTTCCGCCATGCGGCGCCACAGCGTGGAGCGCCCGGCCGCCGCGCGCTTGGCCGCCTCGACCGCCGCCGCCTGATAGACCAGCGCGTCGGCGATGTTGCCGATGCTGAGGACGGCGGCGAAGACGAGCGCGTCCTCGTCGCTGATGTCGGCGCGCCGCAGCAAGTCGCGCCGCATCTCCGCGTCTTCGCTGTAGAGCCTGAGACGCGCCGATTCCTGCGAGATGCCGGCGCGCAGCGCGAGCGCGGTCTCGGCGAAGGCGAGCTCGCCCGTGCACAGGGCGTGCAGCACCATCTCGTCCTCGATCGCCCTGAACTGCGCCAGGCGGCGCGCGTAGCCGGCGCCGGTCTCGCCCGGCGGCACCACCGTCGGCAGGCGCTCCGGCGGCGGCTCGCCCTCGGCCGCGGGCTCCGGCGCCGCCGCCGCCGACCGCGCGTCGTGCAGGCCCTCGGCGATCACTTCCTCCGGCAGGTTGAGATAGCGGCGCAGGAACGTGCCGACATGCGCCTGCGCCGCGCGCTCGATCGCGCCGCGCACGGCCGGCGGCAGGTGCGGACGCTGCACCAGCGCCTTGCCGATCTCGGCTACGGCGGCATGGCGTTCGACCGCGCGCGTCAGGGAGGCTTCCGATATGTCGGCGTTGGCATTGCCGATCAGGCGTGCGATGGCGCCGACATGGCCGGTTTCGACCACCGCGTCGGAAACCGCGGACGACAGCGCGGCACGGCCGGCGATCGCTTCGGCCTTGGCGGGGCTTGCGTCGCGCAGCACGGCGATGAGATCCGCCTCCGCCAGCACGGGGCTGTACTGCAGGACCGGCAGCGCGACCTCCTCGACGTCCTGCGCCAGGCTGCGGGCGACGTCGGCGGGGAGGTACGGCGACGCGGCGACGGCGCGGGCCACCGCCTGGCGCACCGTCTCGATCTGGTCGCGCACGAAGCCGCGGACGATCTCGTCGACGAGCGCGCGCTCGCGTTCCGTCAGCGCCGCGTCCAGCGCCGCCGCCACCTTGCCGGCGATCTCGGAACGCCGCTCCGGCGTCGGGTCGGCGCGCAGCGTCTCGACGTCGCGCACGGTGATGGCGGGCCTCTGCCCGATCATGAGCTGTCCCCTGGCTCGAACCGGGCCGCGCCGGCGCCTTTTCCAGCGCGGCCGATGCTAGCACGCCGGATCAAGGCGACAAGCGGCCAGGCGGCACCCTCAGTTCGGATCGACCGTGCTGAGCGAGCTGATGCGCGTGCGGTAGAAGGCGCGATGGTAGAGCTGCTGGTCGACGAAGCTGCTGGAATAGGGTCCCAGCGGGAAGAAGGGCGTGAAATTGTAGAAGGCCTCGCCGACGATGACTGTTTCGCCGTCGTTCAGGCTCGGCAGCCCGGATGCCGTCGCGCTCATCTGGCTGTTTGCGCCGGACGTGCCGAAGGCCCGCTGCCAATTGAGCTGATTCACGCCGTTGGTCCGGCTGATCGACGTGATGACGACCGTGCCGTTCCCGCCCCAGGAGAACGGCGAAAGGATCGGGGTCACCGCGTCGAAGATGCCGGCGATCTCCGCCTCGGTGATCGTCTCCTCCTGCGACACCAGGTCGGCGACCGAATTGGCGGCACGGTCCAGCTTCTGGTTCAGCATCAGGTAGCGGGTGAATTCGGTGCCCGTCATGACCATGATCATCAGGAACGGCACCGCCGCACCCACCTCCATCGCGATGGATCCCCGGCGATCCTTCCAGAACCGCACCAGGTCGCACAGCAGGCG
>JAKLKW010000204.1 GCA_023150455.1 Alphaproteobacteria bacterium
GGCGGCCTTGGGGCCACGCCGTGCCTTGGCTGCGGCACGCGCGTGAACTTCCTCGAGCAGACGCCGACGCGCGGCGGGATCGGATCTGGCCACAACCGGCGCCAGGCGGATGGCAGGACGGCCAAACCGCGTCAGGACGATCTCCTCGCCCTTCTCGGCGCGTCGCACGAGATCGGTCAGCCGGCCTTTGGCACGCGAAACGGGAACATGCATCCGTCGCCTCGAATCCTGGACCATCGGGTTGGTCCATGCAGCCTGGTCCAAACAGATGGTCCATGACAAACGGCAGCGGCCCGGGTCCCGCCAGCGCCCGCTCACGGCACCGTGATGCCACACCGCCCGCTCGGGCCGCATTATTGGCGTCGCGAGGTTCGATGCGACTTCTCCTCACCTTGTGCCTGATCGCATGGTCCGTCCTGTCGCCGCCGGCGCAGGCCGCACCGGCGTCGGAGCCAAGGCGCGTCGAGATCGCCGACCCGAGCCGGTACTGGCGGGACAACGGCTTCGTCGAGCTGACGCCGGCGATTCGCGTCTCGGTGCCGCTCGGCGCCCGGACGCTGGTCTACCTGAAAATCCCCGAGGGCGGCCTGCTGACGACGCGCCAGGTCGCGCGCCAGCAGCGCCCGACCATCCGGCTGCCGCCCGGCAGCGCCGCGGCGCGGGTGTCGCTGACGGCCGACGAAGCCGGCACCTGGACGGTCGAGGACGTGCGGGGCACGCGCTGGGACGCGCAAGGCCGCGAGTATTTCCATGTCTACCGGCCGCGCGGCGCCGAGGCCGGCGCGCCGCTGGTCGGCTACGAGTGGCCGCGCGGCGACGACGCGCTGCAGGACCGGGCGACGGCGCTGCTGACCGACCTCGTCCGCGACCTGCCGTTGCCGTTCCGCGGCTCGGCCCCCGCGCCGCGCGAGGTCGCCCGCTTCCGGGCGCTCAACGACTGCGGCTCCTGTCACCAGCCGGACAAGGGCCAGGCCAGCTCCCCCTTCGAGAGGCTGCCGCCGTGGCTGACCGACGCCAGCGGCATCTACGTGCCGCTCGCGGTCTTGAGCGACCGCGCGGTGCTGTCGACCACGCCCGCGTTCCACGACCCCAACGCGGAGGACCCGTTCGTCGCGGCACGCTGCGCCGACGGGGCGCCGGCGAGCGAGTACGTGCGCTGGGGCCGCCACTTCTTCCGATGCGGCGACGGCGGCATGCCGGTCGGCATCCACGACATGCAGGCGGCGCGCGCGGCCGGCGACGCCCATGCCGGACGCGTCTGCGCATCGCGCCGCCATCTCTTCGAGCGGATGGACGAAGCCGGCCGGCGGGCCTTCGCCGCCGCGTTCAGGGCCTGCGGGATCGGCTGACCGCCTACTCCGCCGCGTCGTCGAGCCTCGTCGGCGTTCAAATCCTGCCGCCGCCGTGCGAAGCTGCACCGATGATCGCCGCCGCGCGCCGCTCCCGCCAGGTCGCCGTCAACGAGAGGAAACGCGCGCTCATCCTCGACGCCGCGCGCCGGGTGTTCGAGGACGAGGGACTCGAGGGCGCCAGCATGCGCGCGATCGGCGAGGCGGCCGGCTACACGGCGGCGGCGATCTATTTCCATTTCGAGAACAAGGAGGCGATCTACGCCGAGCTGCTGTCGCGGTCGATCGACCGGCTCGGGGAAGCCGTCGAGGCCGCCGTCGCGGCGGCGCGCCCTCGCGCCGGTTGATGCAGACCCACGTCGCACGCATCGCGGCCGAGCTGGAGGCGTCCCGGGAGACGCGACGATGAGCTTCGAGCCCGCGCGCAGCGCGCTGCTGCTGATCGACTTCCAGGCGCGGCTGATGCCGCAGATCGCCGAGGCGGAGAACGCGCTCGCCAATGCCTGCCGCCTGGGCGAGGCGGCGCGGCTGCTGGACGTCCCGGTGCTCGCGACCGAGCAGAACCCGGACGGGCTCGGCCCCAACGTGCCGGCGATCCGCGCGCTGGCCGGGGCCACGCTGGCCAAGACGTTCTTCGACGCGACGCGCGAGGACGCCTGGGCGGGCTTCCTGCCGCCCGTCGCCGGCGGCAATGGGCGGCGCGACCTGGTCGTGGCGGGCTGCGAGACGCATGTCTGCGTGCTGCAGACGGTGCTCGGCCTCTTGGACAAGGGCCACCGCGTCCGCCTGGCGGCCGACGCGGTCGGATCGCGCACGGCGAGGAACCGCGAGGCCGCGCTTCATCGCGCCGAACGGCGCGGCGCCGAGCTGGTCACCACCGAGATGGTCGTCTTCGAGTGGCTCGCCCGCTCCGATCACCCGCGCTTCCGCGATCTCCTGAAGCTGGTGAAATGATCCCGCTCAGCGCCTGAGGCTGACCACGTTGGCACCTGCGCCGCGGGCCAGACGATCTGCCATTCGCCGATGCCCGAAAGCGCCGAGCGGTCCGCGTACCCGGTCACGAACAGCACCGGCAGGCGCGGCCGCTTCGCTTGCGCCTGGCGCGCCACCTCGGCGCCGCTCATGCCAGGCATGGCATAGTCGACCAGCACCAGCGCGATCGACGGGTCCCGCGCGATCCGGTCGAGCGCCGCGGCGCCGCTGCCGGCCACCGCGACGTTGTAGCCGAGCTCCGACAGCATGGCGGCGGTGACCTCGCGCACGTCGGTGTCGTCGTCGACCAGCAGGACGTTGCAGCCGGCGAACTGCCCGTCGGCCGGCTTCGCCGCGGCCGCGGCGTCCGCGCCGGCGGCGGGTCGGGCCGAACGGGGCAGGAAGATGCGCACGGTCGTGCCCTCGCCGGGCCGCGAATCGATGCGCACCCCGCCGCCCGACTGCTTGGCGAAGCCCAGCACCTGGCTCAAGCCCAGGCCCGATCCCTTGCCGATCTCCTTGGTCGTGAAGAACGGCTCGAACACCTTGGCGCGGACTTCCGGAGTCATGCCCGTGCCGTTGTCGCTCACGGTGATCGCGACGTACTCGCCGGCGGGCGGATCCTCGGGACAGAGCGCCGGGCCGAGCGTCGCGTTCGCGGTCTCGACCGCCAGCGTACCGCCGACGCCCATCGCGTCGCGCGCGTTGATGGCGAGGTTGAGCACGGCAAGCTCGAGCTGCGTCGGGTCGGCGAGCGCCGGCCAGAGGTCGCGCGGCAGGTTGATCTCGATGCCGATGCTGCCGCCCAGCGTGCTTTGCAGCAGGTCGCGCATGCCCGCGAGCGTCTCGTTGAGATCGAGCGCGCGCGGCTCCAGCCGCTGCCGGCGCGAGAAGGTCAGCAGCTGGTCGGTCAGCTTGGCGCCGCGCCGCGCGGCCGCCCGCATGTGGCCGAGGCGCTGCGTCATCTTGCCGTCGATGCCGGCGGCCGCCAGGCCCTTCTCCAGGA
This sequence comes from Alphaproteobacteria bacterium, assembly GCA_023150455.1. Classification (GTDB taxonomy): domain Bacteria; phylum Pseudomonadota; class Alphaproteobacteria; order JAEULC01; family JAEULC01; genus JAEULC01. Next base: position 3,328 of record JAKLKW010000204.1, read on the forward strand.
AGGCGATGTTGCCGAGCACGACGGTCAGGAGGTTGTTGAAGTCGTGCGCGACGCCCGAGGTCAGCTGGCCGATCGCCTCCAGCCGCTGCATCTGCCTGAGCGTCGCTTCGACGCGCTCGCGCTCCTCGATCTGCGCCAGGAGCTGGCGGTTCGCCGCCGCCAGCTCGGCGGTACGCTCCTCGACCCGCTCCTCGAGCTCTTCGTTGAGGCGCTTGCACTCGTACTGGCGGAAGCGGCCGCGCAGCCCGGTCAGCACGACGCTGATCAGCGTCGTCGGATGGAACGGACGCTCGAGAAAGGTGGCGTTGCCGAGCGCGTCGGTCAGCTTGGCCGCCGCGGGATTGCGCTCGAGGCCGCCGCCGTGCTCGGTCAGGAGGATGAACGGAAAATCGGACCAGGGCGGCTGGGCCGCGACCCAGGCCACGAGCTCCCGCAGGTCGACACCGCGCGTCGCCTCCTCGGTGATCACCGCCAGCTCGGCGCCGCGCTTGATCCCCTCGAGCAGCTCGCGGAAATCGAGGCAGACTTCCGCATGCAGCCCGGCCTCGCGCAGGATCTTCTTGGCGACGAGCGCGTCGCGCCCGCGCGGCGCCAGGACCAGCGTGCGGCTCGATTGCAGGGCGGCCTTCATGTCGCGCCGCCCATCAGCGGGCCGCGTTCGCCGACATAGGTCGGCACGCCGCGCAGCACGCCCTGGAACCGCTCCAGCGGCTCGCCCACCGAGATGCCGCGGCGGCCGATCACGAACTCGCGGATCGTGTCCTCGTGCGCGCCGGTGCGCTTCTTGATCACGGACACGGCCCGGCGCACGCGGCCCAGCGCCTCGAAGTACCGCAGCATGACGACGTTGTCGGCCAGGTAGGTGACGTCGATCGTCTGCTTCATGTCGCCGACCATGCCGTGCTGCGCCAGGGTCAGGAAGGTCGCCACGCCGTGCCGATTCAGGTATTGCAGCAGCTCGTGCAGGTGCAGGGTGATGAACTCCTCCTCGGGCATGGACGCCTGATAGCCGTTCACGCTGTCGATCGCGACCAGGCGGATCTTTTCGCGGTCGACGCAGGCCCTCACGCGGTGCACGAACTCGCCCGGCGACAGCTCGGCCGCGTCCATCTGATCGATGAAGATCTGGCCTGCGTCGCGCATCTCCTGCAGATCGATGCCGAGTCCCTTGGCGCGCGAGAACAGGATGCCCGGCTCCTCGTCGAAGGCGAACAGCGCCGCGCGCTCGCCGCGCGCGACCGCCGCGGCGAGGTAGTGCAGGACCAGGAGCGACTTGCCGGTGCCGACGGGACCCAGCACCAGGGTGCTCGACCCCGCCGCGACGCCGCCGCCGAGCAGCAGGTCGATCGCCGGCAGTCCGCTGGAGATCGCGCTGCCCATGAAACCCTTGCGGTGCTCCGCGGCGACCAGCCGCGGAAACACCACGACGCCGCCGGTGGCGATGGTGAAATCGTGGTAGCCGCTGCGGAATCCCTGGCCGCGGCACTTGACGACGCGCAGGCGCCGCCGCTCGCCGCCATAGATCGGCGTCAGCTGATCGAGGTGGATCACGCTGTGCGCGATGCTGTGCACGGCCTTGTCGACGTTCTCGGTCGTCAGGTCGTCCAGCAGGATCACCGTCGACTCGTGACGCGCGAAATAGTGCTTGAGGGCCAGGATCTGGCGCCGGTAGCGCAGCGAGCTCTGCGCCAGCAAGCGGATCTCCGACAGGCTGTCGATCACGACGCGCCGCGGCTTCAGCCGTTCGATCGCCTCGAAGATGCGCTGGATGGTCTCGCCGAGCTCGAGGTCGGACGAGTAGAGCAGGCTCTGGTGCTGCTCGGGATCGAGCACGCTCTCTGGCGGCACGAGCTCGAACACCTCGATCCGGTCGTCGAGGGTCCAGCCATGCGAGCGTGCGCCGTCGCGCAGCTCGTTCTCGGTCTCGGCGAGGCTGACGTAGATGCCGGTTTCGCCCGCCCGCGCGCCGGCCATGAGGAACTGAAGCGCGATCGTGGTCTTGCCGGTGCCCGGGCTGCCTTCGACCAGGTGCAGCCGGTTGCGCGCCAACCCGCCGATGACCGTGTCCAAACCCGCGATGCCCGTGCTGGCACGCGGCAGAACGTCACCGCCAGAACTCATGGACTTGGCCTCGCTGCCGCCCCGGGGACGAGAAAAAAACGTGGAACGTCCCGGAAACCACCCCTGGGACGGTCCTTCAACGTCCCGGCAGCCGAGCGGTTCCCGTGCCGCCGCGGCGGAACGCCACGGCCAGGGCCAGCAACGCCGCGCCCGGCAGCACCAGGGCATCGGGCGATCTCAGGAGCCACAAGGTCGTGCCCTGGACGATGCACCACACGACCGGCAGCGCCAGGAGGAGCCGCGCCGCCCGGCCCCGGGCCAGCAGCACGAGGCCCAGCGTCGCGACAGCGGTCGGATCGGGCGCCAGGCCGAACAGCTCGGCCTGGGACCAGGGCCGTCCGGCCAGCGGGCCGATCAGCGGCTGCACCGCCACGGCGAAAAGGAAGATCGCCAGGCCGGCAAGGTCCGACGCGCGCCGCGACACGTTGAACGCCAGCCCGCCGCGCGCGATTGCGACCCAGAGCAGCAGCATTCCCTGCAGCGCGAACCCGGCCGCGATCAGCGGGCCGCCCAGATGGATCGTCGCCAGGCGCTGGTAGTGGAACGCCCAGGCGATCCACAGCCAGCAGGCGGCCAGGATCGCCGCGACGATGCGCCCCTGCCGCGCATCGCCTCCGCCGCGCAACAGCAGCAGCAGGATCGCAAGCCCTGCGCCGAGGGCCGCGACCTGCGCCGGGAACACATCGGCGTTGTAGAGCTCGAACAGCCGGTAATAGACGCTCGGCCGGAAATGCAGCAGGTCCTTGAGGCGATACTGGAAGTACTCGAGGTATTGCAGCATCAGATCGAACCTGCTCGCTCCCCGCTCGTCATGGCCGCGCTTGTCGCGGGCCTCCCGAGCCTTGTCGAAGGGCACGTCGATGCAGCGGCGAATCGCGCCAGCGTACGACGCGAACGCCAGGAGCGCCGTCGGCGCATGGCCGACGTGGATGCCCGGCACGTGGCCGGGCATGACGCGTCGCGGGAACCGGCAACGTTACCGATACGGCGACCAGACGCCGCGGGCGCCGATCATAGCCCTTCCACATAGGCGACCATGCGCGCGCGCATGGCGGCGTCGGGCAGGCGGCCGTGCAGCGCGCCCATGTTCTCCCTCACGTGGTCGACGCGGCTGGTGGCGGGGATCGCGCAGGTGACGGCGGGATGCGCGACGATGAACTTGAGCAGGAACTGCGCCCAGTTCGCGCAGTCGATCTCCGCCGCCCAGTCCGGCAGCTTGTGCCGCATCACCTCGTCGATCAGCTCGCCCTGGCGGAACGGGCGGTTGATGATGACGGCGATGCGGCGCTCGGCCGCGAGCGGCAGGATGCGGCGCTCGACCTCCCGGTCCACCACGTTGTAGGTGACCTGCACGAAGTCGATCGCCTGCGTTTCCATGATGCGCAGGATGTCCGCGTGGCGCATGCCGTGCGACGTGGTGATGCCGACATGGCGAACGCAGCCCTCGTGCTTCATGCGGAACAGGGTCTCGAGGTGCTTCTCCCAGGCGAGCACGTTATGGACCTGGAGCAGGTCGAATTTCGGCACGCCCCACAGCCGGCGCGACTCCTCGATCTGTCCCGGCCCGGCCGCGCCGGAGGAGGTCCACACCTTGGTCGCCGAGAACAGGGCGGGCGCGCCGCCTACCGTCTTCAGCCCGTGGCCGATCACCTCCTGCGCTGAGCCGTACATCGGCGAGGAATCGATCATCCGTCCGCCCGCGGCGAAGAATTCCCGCATGACCTCGGCGCAGGCATCGCGCCCGCGCGGGTCCTTGCCGACGTTGAACGTGATCCAGCTGCCGAGGCCGACGACCGGCAGGTCCTCGCCGCTGACCGGCACCTTGCGCGTCATGGGCCGGTTCGGCTGCGCCCGGCCCGTGCGCGGCAGCAGCGCCGCCGCGCCCGCGGCCAGGATCGAGCCCAATACGAAGCGGCGTCCGAAGGGCGGCATCGACGTCATGAAACGCTCTCCCTGCGCCTGGGCGAACGGCGACCGGCGCAATCGGCTCCCGCGCCGGTCGCCGTCCGTGTCGTCCCGGTTATGGCAGGGCCGCCGCGGTGCTTCCGCACAAATCTGCGCGATCCGGCGATCACGCCGTCGGCGGCGGGTTGCGATCCATCGAGGTGCGCATCTGGTGCCAGTAGGGGTAAATACGTGGCCGCGCGCTGACGTCGTCCAGCCGCTTCATCTGCTCCGGGCTCAGCTTGAACTCCGCCGCCTTCAGGTTGTCCTTGAGCTGCTCCTCGTTGCGGGCGCCGATGATGACGGTCGACACCGTCGGCCGGTGCAGCACCCAGTTGAGCGCCACCTGCGAGACGCTGCGCCCGAGCTCCCCGGCGATCGCCTCGAGCGTCTCGACGATGGCGTAGAACTGCTCTTCCGGCGGCGGCGGGCCGATGACGCCGATCTGCGCCGTGCGCGTGCCGGAAGGCGCCGGGCGGCCGCGCCCCATCTTGCCCGTGAGCCGGCCCTGCGCCAGCGGGCTCCACACCACCGCGCCGACCCTCTGGTCGATGGCGAGCGGCATCAGCTCCCATTCGTATTCGCGCGCGAGCAGGTTGTAGAGAAGCTGATGGGCGACGTGGCGCGTCCAGCCATGGCGGTCGGCGATACCCAGCGCCTTCATCAGGTGCCAGCCCGAGAAGTTCGAGCAGCCGACGTAGCGGACCTTGCCGGCGCGCACCAGGTCGTCGAGCGTCCGCACCGCCTCCTCGACCGGCGTCATGGCGTCGAAGCCGTGCAGCTGCCACAGGTCGATGAAGTCCGTCTTGAGCCGCCGGAGGCTCGCCTCGCAGGCGGCGATCAGGTGATGGCGCGAGGAGCCCACGTCGTTCGCCGCCGTGCCGGTGCGGAAGGTGGCCTTGGTCGAGATCAGCACCTTGTCGCGCCGGCCGGCGATCGCCTGGCCCAGGATCTCCTCGGCGAGGCCGCCGGAATAGGCGTCGGCCGTGTCGACCATGGTGCAGCCCGCGTCGAGCGCGATGTCGACCAGCCGCGTCGCCTCCTTGACGTCGCTGCTGCCCCAGGCGCGGAAGAAGTCGTTGCCGCCGCCGAACGTCGCCGTTCCCAGGCACAGGGCCGGCACCATGAAGCCGGAGCCGCCGAGCAGCCGGTATTCCATGACAGGTGGTTCCCTTCCCGTTTTTCCCTTGATGATGGCTATACTAGCGGCTGGCAGGGCGGCAGCGGCCTGAATTTTCAGGGCAACGGCCGGGTGCGGCTGCGGTCGCATCATGGAATGACAAGCGGGGCTTGTGACGTGTCGGGGATCAAGGGGACGCTTAGGATCAGGGACGGGCGCGCATCCGACGCGGAAGACATCGCGCGGATGATCGAGGAGCTGGTCACCTGCGAGCAGACCGGCGCCAAGCTCGCCTTCACGGTCGACCAGCTGCTCGCGGCGCTGAACAGCGGCTGCCTCAGGGCCGTGGTTGCCGAGGACGACGCGGGCGTGCTCGGCTTCGTCAGCTACACCTACGATTTCGCGATCTGGAGCGGCGGCGAGATCCTGCGCGTGGACGACGTCTATGTGCGCGCGCGCGCGCGCCGCGCCGGCGTCGGCCGCATGATGATGCGCCGCATCGCCGAGCTCGCCAGCGGCACCGCGGGCGCCGTCCGCTGGGAGATCGAGCCGAAGAACCAGGACGCGCAGCGCTTCTACGCGAGCCTCGGCGTCGAGCTGCGCGACAAGGTCGTCGCGCGCTGGAGCCCCGGGGCGATGCAGAGCGTTCTGCAGCGCGGCTGACCGCGCTCACACGTCCGCCACCAGCCGCCGTCTCTTGTCGGCCAGCAGCTGCACGCGCTGGTCGGTCCATTGCTGCAACCGCGCCACCGCACGGCGGAAGCCGACGACGTACTTGTTGTCGTCGTCGAGGCCGCGCGCGGTCGGTCGATCGTTCGCGCCCGCTGCAACCTTCAGCTCGTCGGCCAGGTCGCGCGCCGCGGACACGACCTCGAAGTAGTTGAACTCCATCGTGGCGGCCACGATCTCGGTGATCTCGCGGAACCTTCCGTGATAGAGGCGGGTGAGGCTCTGGAGCTCCAGCAGGTCCGGAAGGACCTGGTCGGCATAGGCCGCCAGCTCGCGGTCGGCGGTGCCGTCCGCGATGCGCGCCGGCAATTCGCCCATGAGCTCGGCGCCGCGGCGGCCGGCCGCGCGCAGCTTGGAATCGAGAAGCTCGGACAGCGCGTCGACGATGCGCAGGCGCGCTTCGGCCTGGCCTTCCACGGGAAGCTCCGAATGGTCGTGCCGCGCCCGCCAGGACAGCCGCGGCAAGCCGTCGACCACCCACAGCGTGACCGCCACGCCGGCCGCGAACGACAGCAGGGGCGAGAACCACCACAGCTCGACCGTCTGCGCGACCAGCCAGACGACGCTGGCCGCCTTGTGCCAGGGCTGGTCATAGCGGCCTGCCCCCTCGGCCAGGGCGACATAGGCCCGGCATCCGACGGGAGCCATCAGCAGCAATACGATCGCCGTCGAGCCCCAGCGAAAGAGGCTGCGAAGTCGTCCCATCCTGAAACGCCGTTACCACCCTGCCCGGCTGCATCCTAGCATCCGGCGCGGCTGCGGTCGCGTTCAGGCCGGGGCCGGCATGCCGGAAGGGTAGCGATCCTCGATGGCGATCAGGGCGCGGCGGGCCGCGTCCGCCGTTCGGACGACGAGCGGCCCGATATCCTCGTCGCCGGCCTTCAGCGCGCTCATCAGCAGGCGGCTGCAGCTCGTGAGCTCGCGGCAGCCGAGATTGCCGGCAAACGATGCCAGCGAGTGCGCCTCCTGCGCCAGGCATGCGCGGTCGGTTGTCGCGGCGAGGATGTCGATCGATTCTCCGAGGCGCTCCCGCAGCCCGTCCGCCAGCGCCGCGACCTTGGCGCCGCCCAGCATGCGCTCCAGCCCTCGCAGCACCTCGTCGTCGAGCACGGCGACCTCGGTTGCGGGCGTGCCGGTCGCGCCGGGCCCGGCCATTGTGCGAGACCATCTCGCCACCGCCGCCAGGAGCGCGGCGCGCTCGATCGGCTTGGCCAGGTGGTCGTCCATGCCGGCGTCGCGGCAGCGCGCCACCTCCTCGGGCATGGCGCTGGCGGTCAGGGCGATGATCGGGATGTCCCGCCGGCCCGCGCCCGGGCGCCGGATCGCCCTGGTGGCGCCCAGCCCGTCCATGACGGGCATCTCCATGTCCATCAGGACGAGGTCGAAGCCGCCCGCCCGCACGGCTTCGACAGCCGCGGCGCCATCGTTGACGAGCGTCACAAGGTGGCCAGCCGACTGGAGCAGCCGGTGAACTTCACCGCGTTGCCCAGCAGGTTCAGCAGGATCTGGCGCAGCCGCGTGGGATCGCCCGCGGTCCATGCCGGCAGGTCGGGGGCGAGCGGCGGGTTCTCCACGATCGGCACCTCGTGCTCGTCGGCGACCGCGCGGATGCGCATGGCGACCTGGTCGACGCCCTTGGCGACCAGGCGCGGCGCGCTCATGCGCTCGGCGTCGTACTTCAGCGCCACGGCA
>JAKLKW010000205.1 GCA_023150455.1 Alphaproteobacteria bacterium
GGCCGGACCGCGTGCCAATGCGGAAAACGCCACATCCGAGCCGAGCGACCGGGGTGGTCCGGTCAGGCTTTGTGCAAACCTTGAGGGATGCCTAAGAAATAGGCAATGCGGCCGCGCGGCCTGTCGCCCGGGGTCGCCTCCGGCTGGTCAATCGCCCGGAGTCGGCTCCGGCTGCGGGCCGACCGGGGAAAGGACGCGCTGGACCCAGGCGAAGGATGGCGCCGCGGCGATCATCGACTGCAGCAGGGCCGCGCCATAGGGCAGGGACTGCACCACCAGCATGGCCGCCCAAGCGATCGCGTCGGGATAGTCGCGGCCATAGGCGGCCAGGATCGCCGTCGCGGCCGCGACCGGCAGCACGAACAGCATCGTCTCGTGCTTGGCCATCTTGAGGCCCTGCACCAGCGCCGGCGCGTTCTCGCATTTCGGCGTACGCAGGAAGGGCTGCGAGCGCTTCAGGAAGCCCTGCAGCACGGCGTGGCCGATCGTGTAGGTCAGCGACAGGCCGGCGATGCCCGCGCCCAGGCGCTGCGCCGTGTTGCATTCGACGCGGGCGGAATAGAGCCACACGAAGCGCACGAGCTTGAAGGCGAATACCGCGAGCGTCGGCACGATGAACAGGACGAGCGGGAACTCGACATGCTTGGACACCATGGCGGCCCATTCGATCCAGCCGTCAAGCCAAGCCATGCCGGTCGACAGGCGCGGCTCGCCGTCCTTGGCGTCGCCGATCAGCCCGGCCAGCGCCAGCGGCACGGTCCACAAGACCGCCGCGCCCAGCAGCAGCATGTTCAGCGCGTCGGCGAACCACGGCACCCATCCGGCCAGGAAGTGGTAGCGCTGGCCGAGGGTGAGGCGCGAGCCCGTGAAGGGCATCATCCAGCGCCAGTAGCGGCGCACGATCTGCACCGCGCCGAAGGCCCAGCGGTGGCGCTGGCGCTTGTAGCCGGCGAAGCTGTCCGGCACCAGGCCGCGGCCGAACACCTCGGTGCAATAGGCCGACTGCCAGCCCGCCTCCATCAGGCGCAGGCCCATCTCGGCGTCCTCGCAGATGCACCACTCCGACCAGCCGCCCATCTGGTCCATGGCGGTCTTGCGGATCAGCGTCATCGTGCCGTGCTCGATGATGGCGTCGCGCTCGTTGCGGTGGACCATGCCGATGCGGAAAAAGCCGGCATACTCCCAGTTGATCATTTCCTTGAACGGGTTGCCGCGCCAGCCGCGATGGTCCTGCGGGCTTTGCACGAAGCCGATCCGCGGGTTGGCGAAGTGCGGCACCATCGCGCGCAGCCAGTCGGGGCGCACCACGTAGTCGCTGTCGACCACGCCGATGACCTCGGCGTCCGGCGCCGTCTGCTTGAGGGCGAAGTTGAGCGCGCCCGCCTTGAAGCCCGGCCACTTCGGCAGGTGGAAAAAGCGGAAGCGCGCGCCCAGCGCCGCGCAGTGCGTCTCCACCGGGCGCCACAGCGCCTCGTCCGAGGTGTTGTTGTCGATCACCAGGACCTCGAAGTCCGGGTAGTCGAGCTTGGCCAGCGAATCCAGCGTCTGGATCACCATCTGCGGCGGCTCGTTGCAGATCGCAACGTGCAGCGACACCTTCGGCAGCCTGGCGTCGGGCGGCGCCGGCGAGGGCGGGAAGTAGCGCTGCCAGCCGCGCGTCCACAGGACCTCGACCATCTCGAAGCCCTCGGCCAGGACGATGGCGATCAGGAGCACCATCGCCACCATCAGCACGGCCCAGGCCGCGATCGTCCCCCATGTCTGGTATTGGCTGAGGGCGACGCCCAGCGACCAGGCGAAGGCGCTGACCGACAGCTGGATCATGCCGGCGAACATGGCCTGCCCGGCCGGCTTGAGGTTGCGGAAATAGAGCAGGAACAGGAGGATCGGCAGCGCGGCGGCCACGGTCGACCCGGCCGCGAGCGCCTGCCAGTTCGCACGCTCGACCACGGGCCCGGCGAGCGGGAACTTCTCCTGCCGGTCCGCGCCGTAGACGCCCCAATAGGCGCCGACGCGGCCTTCGATCGTGCGCTTCCAGGGCTGGTCGAAGGCCTCCATGACGAAGAAGTCGATGCCGCGGGCGCGCGCCAGGTTGAGCCATTTGCGCATGAAGCGCGCCTGGTTCTCGGCCGAGGGCACGGCGTCGCGACGCACGCGCCCGTCGCTCGGCCAGCCCACCTCGGTGATGACCACCGGCTTGTCCGGATAGCGCGCCTGGACCATCTGGTAGCGCGTCAGGGCGAAGTTGACCGCCTCGTCGACCTGGATGCCTTCCCAGTAGGGCAGCACGTGGATGGCGATGAAGTCGACCGCCGCGGCCAGCTCGGGATGCTGGAGCCAGACATGCCACGGCTCGGCGGCGCCGACCGGGACGTTGACCTGCTCCTTGACGTCATCGATGTACGAAACCAGACGCGAGACCGGCAGGTCGTTGCGCAGGATCGCCTCGTTGCCGACCAGCACCCGGTTGATGTTGCGGTTGGTGCGCACGAGGTGGATCAGGCTGCCGATCTCTTCCTCGTTGCGGTCCCAGCGGCCGTCGATCCAGGCCCCGGCGGTGACGCGCAGACCATACTTGCGCGCGATGGGCGGCACGACCTCGACGCCGTCGACGGCGGAATAGGTGCGGATGGCGCCGACGCGGCCCTGCAGGAAGCGGATGTCGCGGTCGACCTGCTCGCGCGTCGGCTGGTCGCGGCGCGGGTCCTGGTCCGCACCATAGGGGCTGTAGGCCATGCCCCGGATGATGCCCTGCCAGTTGGTGGCGGGATCGGAAGGCCGATTGAGCGCCCACCATACCCCGATGTTGCAGCCCAGGACGAGCAGCAACACGACAAACGCAGATCGACGCATGCCTCAGCGCACCCCAGCCTGCCGCCGCGCATCTGCCCCTGTCTGGCACGCGCTCGCCGCGGACATCGCCCGCGTGATAACGCGCGACACGTCCGTCTTGTTCCTCAACTTCAGTCAGAAACAGGCGAGCGATCGATCAGGGCGGCGCGGTCTGGCCTCCAGCCAAATACCTCTTCGCGGTCGTGGTTCCCGTTCGACGACGCGCGTCAGGTTTGCCCCCGTAAAGTCCGACAGCCCTGGGCCGGCGGCTTAAGTCTGACGCTCGGCGCCATTATCTAGTCGAGGTGCCCGCGCTTGTCGATGGCCGGCGTTGCATGACTGCGGCACAGAGGCTTGCTGCGACTGCATGACGCATCGCCCGAACGTGGCGCTCGAAGCGGCGCGTCGCGAACGCCGTGCAACTCGGGGCGGAGATATGCGGTCGGTCGGATATGCATCGACGCCCGCGACCATACCGCCGCTTCGTATCGTCGTGTCGCCTGGCCGCTAGCGGCAGTGGGGTGTGCCGTCCCGGCTGTGTCCGCCGCTTCCGTGACAAGCCTGTGGCAGCGGTTTGGCGAGCCGTCGCGGTCGTCCTTCGACGCAACGGGTCGCGTTGCGGGGAGCCGCCGGCGGAAGCGGGCCGGGGAGGTCCGGGCGGACGGGCGCGGCCGGCAAACGGCCGGCCGTCTCACTCGACCGTCAGCTGCGCGGTGTGCGTGTAGGTCCTGCCGGCATCGTCGGTCCAGGCGAACTCGAGCCTGCCGCTCGCGGTCGCCTGGGTGAAGAAGGACAGATACGGGTTGGCCGAGATCGCGGGCGCCAGCTCGGCCGCGAAGACTTCCTCGCCGTTGTAGCGGCAGACCAGCTTGTTGATGATCATGCGCGGGATGACCTTGCCGTCGCCGTCCTTGCGCTGGCCGGTCTCCATCGGGTGCGAGATCAGGGTCTTGATCTCGAACACCTCGCCCTTCTTGACCTTCTCGGGCACCTTGACGCGGGGTTCCGACATGTCCGTCTCCTGAAGCGATCAGCCGCCGCAGCCGCCGATCGTCACCTTGATTTCCTTCTTCGTCATCCACAGCGACTTGTCGCTGAGCTCGGCCACCGCCACCACGTTCTGCGTCTTGGCCAGGCGCAGGCGCGTCGACACCTCGGCCTTGCCCGAGCGCGGCGTGAGGGTGAATACGGCGACCTCGGGGTTGGGATTGCCGTCGGCCAGCAGGGTGATGCGGCGCACGTAGCTGTCGGCGGTGACCGGCGTGTCGACCCGGACGATGACCGGGACGGTCGCGCCGTTCTCGGCAATCTCGGGCGCCTGGATCGCGACCTTGCCGTCCTTCGCCTGCGCGTCGCCCAGCGTCTTCTTGAGCGCGGCGGCGAATTCTCCGGCGCCGGCCTGGGCGCGCGCGGAACCGCCGGGCAGCGCGATCACGCCGGCGATGGCCAGCGCGCCCGCGCCGGCCAGCACCTGCCGCCGGCTGGCTCGCCCGCGTGCTTGCGTCGTTCTCTTCGTCATGCGCTCGTCTCCTCGCGGGCGCCTCCCGGCGGCCCGTTCCCGTTCATTCCTTCAGCGTCGCCAGGTAGGCGACCACATCCTCGACCTGCTCGGCCGTCAGGATCGGCTTGCCGACAAGGTCCTTGCGCACGCGGTAGAGCCCGTCCACCCGGTAGTAGGCCGGCATGGCCGTCTCCGGGTTGACGAGCTTCGGGTTGACCACGCGCAAGCGCAGCTCGCCCTCGCCGAGGCGCGAGGCAACACCCTTCAAGTCCGGCCCGACATCGCCCTGCAACTTCTCTTCCGGCATCGGCAGGGCATGGCAGGCCAGGCAGTTGCCCTGTGTCCGGCCGGCTGCGATGCGGGCGCCTTCCACCGGATCGCCGCGCTTTCCGGTCAGAGGCTCCGCGATGGCGGTGCCGCCTTCGACCCGGAAGGCGACCAGCGAGTCCGCCGCCGCCGCGAGCGACAGGGATAAGAGAAAACCCATGCTCAACAATGCGCTGCGCTTTGTTCTTGCCATGCGCCGATAATCCGTCGCCCTGCGCCTTCACCGTTGCACGAGGCCTACGCCGGCTTCTCGCCAGCACCAACTGTAAAATCAATATAGCAGCTATGTAAAAGCACAAAAAATAACATAATTGGAGTGTGTATATTACCTCGATCTGCCGGCGTCCTGGCGCCGGTTTTCGCGTGCGCCCTATAGTAAGGCCAACGCATGAAGGAGGTTCGGCGATGCCCGTCTCGGGCGGACGCAACCCGCGACACGATCCGCTCCGGGCCGACGGTCTTGCCGCCGACGCCTGACGCTTCCCCGATATCCGGCGCGGCGAGGCCGGCGAAAAGCACCATCCTGCGCGGCATCGGCTGGATGCTGGTCTGCACGGTGCTGTTCGTGGTCATGCACACCTGGATCCGCCAGCGGTCGCACGAGATCCACCCGTTCGAGATCGCGTTCTTCCGCAACTTCCTCGGTCTGTTCCTGCTGGCCGGCTGGTTCTCGCGCATCGGCTGGTCCGCGCTCAAGACCGGCAACTTCAAGCTGCACGTCGCCCGTGGCGCGGTGAACGTTGCGGCCATGCTCTGCTATTTCATGAGCCTGACCATCGCGCCCTTCGCTTCGGTGGCGGCGCTCGGCTTCACCGCGCCGCTGTTCGCGGCGGTGGGTGCCGCGCTGTTCCTGGGCGAGCGCATGCGCATCCGGCGCTGGGCGGCGACGATCTGCGGCTTTGCCGGCGTGCTGGTGATCGTGCGCCCGGGCTTCACCCAGATCGGACTGGGCGAAATCCTGGTCATCGTTTCGGCCATGTCCTGGTCGGTGGCGCTGCTGCTGATCAAGACGATGTCGCGCACCGACTCGAGTTGGACGATCACGGCCTACATGAACATCCTGCTGACGCCGCTGACCTTGCCCTTCGCGCTGGTGGTGTGGACCTGGCCGACCCTGACGCAGTTCCTCTGGCTGTGCGCCATCGCCACGGTCGGCATGCTGGCGCAGACCGCGCTCAACCAGTCGCTGCGCCACGGCGAGCTGGCCGTGGTCATGCCGTTCGAGTTCCTGCGCCTGGTCTGGGCCTCGATCATCGGCGTGTACGTGTTCGGCGAGCCGACCAGCATCTGGACCTGGATCGGCGGCGGCGTGATCGTCGCCAGCACGTCCTATATCGCCTATCGCGAGAGCATCGTCCGGAAGAACCCCGCGGCAGCCGCCTAATCCACGCCTTCCCGCGCCGTGCGCATGGCCTGGCGCAGTACGTCGAGATCGCCGAGCTGGTTGGCGAGCAGCAGGATGAGTTTCGCGTTGACCAGCCGGCTCTGCTCCTCCGTCAGCCCGCGGTGCAGCGCGACCAGTTCGGCGTAGAACTCGTCGGGAGCGGCGATGTTGAGCGTGTCCTTGAGCGCGGTCATGTCGATCGTTTCCCTTGCGGCCGTCGATCCGGCCGCCGATTCAAATAGTTGGCGCGCGGATCAGCGCGCGCCGGCGGCCGCTGATCCGGCCGCCGATTCAAATAGTTGGCGCGCGGATCAGCGCGCGCCGCCGATTCAAATAGTTGGCGCGCGGATCAGCGCGCGCCGGCGGCCGCTGATCCGGCCGCCGATTCAAATAGTTGGCGCGCGGATCAGCGCGCGCCGGCGGCCGCTGATCCGGCCGCCGATTCAAATAGTTGGCGCGCGGATCAGCGCGCGCCGAGCGCGCGGCCGAGGGCGGCGGCGAGGGCGGGGGCGTCGGGCCGGCGCCAGCGCGCGGCGACGTGCTGGTCCGGGCGCAGCAGGTAGACGGTGCCCGGCCGCGCGTCGTAGCGCCGGAACGCCAGTCCCTCGGCGTCGCGCAACGCGCCCGCCACGCCGTTCGGCGCGATCGTGACCGCGGCCGCCCGGGGCACGGCGGCGAGCGCCGCCGCCGCGCGCGCGCGGTCGTCGTCCGTCGCGACGAAGCACAGCGCGGCGAAGCCCGCGCCGTCCAGCCGGTCGAGCAGCCAGACCGCGTGGTTGCCGTCCGCGAGCGGCGCGTTGGCGGCGGGGCTGCCGGGCCGCATGGCCGGCGCGAAAGCGCCCGGCAGGTCGGGCGTGTGCAGCGGCGAGGGCTCCTCGACGGCGGGCAGCGACAGCCGGCCGCTGTTGACCAGCGCGCGGGCGAAGGGATGCGTGCGCGCGAGCGACAGGACGGCGTCGCGGAAGGCCTGGCTCGCCGCGTTCTTCGGCGTGATGAAGTCGGTGCTGCGCGTCGAGTTCCGCAGGTTCTCGTCGGCCGCCTTGACGCGCTCGGCGTCGTAGCTGTCGACGAGCGCTTCAGGCGCCTCCCCGCGGAGGACCGCCGCCAGCTTCCAGGCGAGGTTGTCGGCATCCTGCACGCCGCCGTTGCCGCCGCGCGCGCCGAAGGGCGAGACGACATGGGCGGAATCGCCGGCGAACACGACGCGGCCGTGGCGGAAGCGCTCCAGCCGCCGGCACTGGAAGGTGTAGACCGAGGTCCATTCCAGCTCGAACGCCGCCTTCTCGCCCAGCATGGCGCGCAGCCGCGGGATCACCCGCCCCGGCTTGCGCTCTTCCTCGGGATCGGCGTCCCAGCCGAGCTGGAAGTCGATCCGCCACACGTCGTCGGCCTGGCGGTGCAGCAGGGTCGACTTGCCGCCGTGGAAGGGCGGGTCGAACCAGAACCAGCGCTCGGTCGGGAAATCGGCCTTCATGCGCACGTCGGCGATGAGGAAGCGGTCCTCGAACACCTGGCCGGCGAAATCGAGGCCAAGCGCGCGGCGCACGGTCGAGCGCACGCCGTCCGCGGCGACGAGCCAGGCGCAGTCGAGCGGATAGGTGCCGTCCGGCGTCTGCACCATGACGCGCACGCTATCGGCGCCCGGCGCGACCTGGGTGACGCGGCTCCGCCAGCGCAGGTCGAGGCCCGGGGTTGCGGCGGCCGCGGCGCAGAGATGGGCCTCGACGTAGTATTGCTGCAGGTTGATGAAGGCAGGGAACTGCTGGCCGCCTTCCGGCTGCAGGTCGAAGTCGTAGAGGGGGCCGGCGCGGTGGAACACCCGGCCGCGGTTCCAGGTGATGCCCTTTTCCATCATCGGCGCCGCCACGCCCAGCCGCTGCCAGATCTCGAGCGTGCGCTTGGACCAGCAGATCGCCCGGCTGCCCTCGGACACGGTGTCCTCGGCATCCAGCAGCGTCACCGGCACGCCGCGCCGCGCCAGGTCGATCGCGACCGTCAGCCCGACCGGCCCGGCGCCGACGACCGCGACCGGGTAGGTCCGCGCGGCGCCGCCGGCGAGCTCGGGCGGCTTTCGGTAGCGGTATTTCGGGTAGGCGAACTGGTCCACGCGTCCTCCGCGCCGGCGGCTCTTGGCGCGAGCATAGAACAGGCCGTCCGCGGATGTCGCCGGCCGGAGTGCCCCAGGATCGCGGCGGCGGGGCGGCGCTACAGCCGCGAGTCGTCGAGCCGGATCTTGAGAATGGCCTTGGCGTCGAGCTTGGCGCCGCGCAGGTCGCAGCCGCGGAACAGCGTCCCCTTGAGGCTGGCGCCGCGCAGGTCGGCGGCGATCAGGCGCGTGTCGTGCAGGCGCGCCTCGTCCAGGCGGCAGCTCCGCAGGTCGGCGCCGGACAGGTCGCGGCCGCGCACGGCCTTGCGCGTCAGGTCCATCACGCTCAAGACCAGCCGCCGTCCTTCCTGGCCGTTGCTCGCAAGCCAGCGCTCGTGCTCCTCCACGTGCCGGTCGAGCGTCGCCTGGTCGATCACCTTGTGGAAGGCGACCATGGCCAGCGCCGATTCCGGCAGGACGCCGCGCGCGCCGGGGCAGAGCGAGAAATCGGCGCCCTGCAGCTTCGCGCCCATGAAGTTCGAGCCGGCGATCTCGCAGCGGTCGAACACCGCGCCTTCGAGCCGGGCGTCGCGGAAATTGACTTTGAGTGCCTTGACGTCGTTGAGCACCGCGCGCACGAGCGACGCGCCGGCGAAGTTCGAGCCGGAGAACACCGCGTCGTCGAAGGCCGTGCCCGGCGTGTCGAGCTTGGGCTGCCGGTTGCCGGTCTCGGCGTAGGAGATCGTCGCGCTGGAGACGAACGAGGCCTCGCGCGCGTCGACGCCGTCGACCTTGGCGCGGTTGAACTGGCAATTGTCGAACGTGGCGCGGCGCAGCACGGCCTTGCTGAGGCTGGCCCCGTTGAACGTGCAGCCGACGAAGTTGGCCAGCATCAGGTTGGCGCCGTCGAGCGTGCTGTGGTCGAAATTGGCGTTGCGGACCGTCGTGTTGGCGAAGTCGTGGCCCGACAGGTCGCGGCCGATGAAGTCGCCGCCGTCGATCTCGGCCGGCGGTCGGGCCCGGGCGGCGGGCGCACGCTGCGCCTCGGGCATCCGGGTCGAACGGAATAGTCCCATCATGCGATGTCGCTCAGCTGGCACGGATGCAGGTAGGTTGCCGGTCGATTAAGCGACAGGCGCGTTAATGGGCCATTAACAATGCCGGCAAATTGGATCAATTGCGCGTCGGCGCGTGCGTCTGCGCCGCGCGGCGGTCGGACCGGCGCGGCGCCGGCCGAGGCGATCAGGCTGACGCCGTACTGCTTCACCGATTCGAAGGTCATGAGCGCGGCCGCGATGGTCATGATGACGACCAGCGTCGTGGTCACGCGGCGCAGCACGCGCACCTGGGTCAAGTGCTTGCGCGCGAGCGGAACGCTATGGAGCCCGATGTTCGTCCGCCGCTGCTAGAAATCGGTGGCGAGCGTGACGGCCGTGACGGCGCTCCATCCCAGAAGCACGATGAACGCCATCACCAGCGTGTGCGCGACCGCGGCGGCCGCGTTCGAGCCGAGGGGCGCTGCCGGCAGCACCGCGGCGACGGCGACGATGACGAGGGCCATGCGGCTCGGCGCGTAGGTCGCGGAGACCAGCGACTGCAGGTACTCGTGCCAGCCGCCGATGAGCCGGCGCAGGAAGCCCAGCGCGGTGCGGTGCAGCAGCAGCGCGGTCGCCGACAGCAGCACGATCGCCAGCACGGAATCGGGCACCCGGGCGGTGTAGGGGCCGATGGTCGCGAAGAAGCCTTTGACCGACATCACCAGCATGAAATTGGCAGCGGGCAGGGCGGCCGGCGGCGCGCCGGAGCCCCCTTGTCGACGCGCGCGACCGCGTCTGGGAACGGCTGCCCACGCCGAGTGTTCCGGCGCGGCGGGGCCGCCGCGGGCCGCGGCATCGCGCGTCTTGCCATGCCGCCGCCGGGCCAGCAGACTGCCCCGCCATGAGCGACACGCCATGAGCGAGACCACGTCCGCACCCGCCAAGCCGTCCCGGCTTCTCGTCCGGACGCTCGTCAACCTGCGCTCGGCCTGGCGCGATATGTCGGCATCGGCGCGCGGCGCGTTCGGCGCGCCGCTGCGGCCCGATCTGCCGCCGGAGGACGCCGAGCGGCTGCGCGCGCAATTCCGCGATTGCGTCGAGGCGCGCGGCGGCGAGGTGTCGGCGCGCGCGCGGGCGGCTGCGCTCGGCCGCACCTACCTCGAGTTGAGCCCGGCGGGGCGGCGGCGCTTCCTCGAGATCCTCGCGGTCGACTTCGATACCGACAAGGCGGAGGTCGACGCGGCGATCGCCGAGCTCAATGCCGCCCAGGACGCGCGGGCGCGCCGCGCCGCGGAGCGCGCATTGCGGCAGGTGCTGCTGCCGCCGCGCCGGCGCCTGTTGACGCATTTCAACGCCCTGCCGCAGGGCGTGAAGTTCCTGGTCGACCTGCGCGCCGAGCTGATGCCGATGGCGCGCGGCGACAGCGCGCTCGAGATGCTCGAGGAGGACCTGAAGGGCCTGTTGTCGGCGTGGTTCGACGTGGATTTCCTCGAGCTGCAGCGCATCACCTGGCAGTCGCCCGCGGCGCTGCTGGAAAAGCTGATGGTCTACGAGGCTGTGCACGAGATCCGCGACTGGAACGACCTGAAGAACCGCCTCGATTCCGACCGACGGCTGTTCGGCTTCTTCCACCCGCGCATGCCGCAGGAGCCGCTGATCTTCGTCGAGGTCGCGCTGGTCAAGGGCATGAGCGCCAGCGTCCAGGAGCTGCTCGACCCGCAGGCGCCGCTGACCGACCCGGCGGCCGCCGATACGGCGATCTTCTATTCGATCTCCAACGCGCAGAAGGGCCTGGCCGGCATCAGCTTCGGCAATTTCCTGATCAAGCGCGTCGTCGACAGCCTGACGGCCGAGTTCAAGGGGCTGAAGACCTTCGCGACCCTGTCGCCCATCCCCGGCTTCCGCGCCTGGCTCGAGAAGCGCGTCGCGGCCGAGGGCGCCGACCTGCTGCTGCCGGCAGAGCGCCGCAGCCTCGTGGCGCTCGACGGCGAGGATCCGGCCCTGCTGCTCGATGCCGAGGGCTGGGTCGACGAGCGCGTGATCGCGGCCGTGAAGCCGCCGCTGATGCGGCTCTGCGCGCACTACCTGCTCAACGAGCGCGCGGCGCCGCGGCGCGCGCTCGACCCGGTCGCGCATTTCCACTTGAGCAACGGCGCGCGCATCGAGCGGCTGAACTGGCAGGCCGACCTGTCGCCCAAGGGGCTCAGGCAGTCGGCCGGCATCATGGTGAACTACCTCTATCGGCTGGACCGGATCGAGGGCAACCACGAGGCCTATACCGGCGAGGGCAGCATCGCCGCCTCGTCCAGCCTGCGCACGCTCGCGGCAGGCTAGGCCAAGAACGCCGTTGATTCGCGACAAAAGAATGAGCAGGATCAAGCGCGTCCGCGTTCGGCTTCGCGAACGGCGGGAGGACGGGGGCCAGGTAGAATGGGCAAGATCGGGGACGCGTTGCGGCGCGGCTTGAGCCACAGCTTCTTCGTTCGGCGCGGCGGCCACCTGGAATACGTGAAGGCGGGCGACGTGTTCCGCCAGCGCGGCGCGGCGCGCGTCGGCGAGACCGCCGTGGTCACCGGCATCGGGCTCGACGGGCAGCAGATCCCGCATGTGCGCTATCGTCTGACGTTCAAGCGCGGACGCGGGCTCGAATTCGATGGCGGCGCGCGCACCATGGCGCTCAAGCCGTTCCTGAAGATGTACGGCGAGCGCGTCCCGCCGTCGGCCGCGCCGTCGGCCGATCTGGCGAAGGCGGCCGAGTAGGGGCGCTTCAGGCGGCCGGGCGCGCGGATCAACGCGCCGAACATTTGGGTCGGCGCGCGGATCAACGCGCGCCGAGCAGCGCAGCGTAGCGCCGCGCCGGCGCCGCGCCGAACGATCCCAGGCTCTGGCGGATGCGCCGCAGCGCGGTGTCGCGGTCGCGCGCGGGCAGCATCCGGTCCAGCACGAACCGGACATATTCACGGCTGAGCACGCCGCGCCCGCGATGCCGCCTGGCGTAGAGCCAGCTGCGGCCGACGCAGCGCTGGGCGGCGAGGCCAAGGCGCTCGGGCGGCAGATCGTGCTCGCGGCAGAACAGCCAGAGCGTCAGGTTGGCGTGGAACAGCATGTTGGCGTGGTCGTCGGTCAGGCGCGCGCTTCCCTTCTGCGTCTGGCGCGGGAAATAGCAGACGGTGGCGCGCGTGCCGGCGAAGCGGTGGCGCTCGGCGAGGCGCAGCAGGAACGGATAGTCCTGCACGAACAGGCGCTCGTCGAAGCCGCCGACCGCCTCGGCCGCGGCGCGGCGCACCAGGACCTGGCTCAGGTTGAAGGGCGGGCTGGTCAGCACGAAGCCGAGCGGGTCCGGATGCAGCCATCCGGCGTCGTCGGCATCGGCGCCGGCCGGCGGCGGCTGGCCCGGGTCGTAGTGCGCGCCGGCGCCGTAGGCGAGGTCGGCCTGGTGGCGCTCGGCGAGGTCGACGAGGTGCTGCGTCGCCTCGGGCGCCAGCACGTCGTCGCCGTCGACGAACTTGACGAAGGCGCCGCGGGCGAGCCGGAGCGCCGCGTTGCTCGCGCGCGCCGGCCCGGCGTTGGCCTGGGTCACGATGATCGTGTCGGGCCAGCCGGACGTGCGCTCGCGCAGGATCGCCAGCGAGTCGTCGGTCGAGCCGTCGTCGACGAACACGCACTCGCCCGCGAACGCGCCGCGCTGCGCGGCGATGGCGTCGAGCACCTGGGGCAGGTAGGGCGCCTTGTTGAAGACGGTGACGACGAAGGAAACGGTGGGTCTGGCTTGTGTCATAATCGCCGGGTCCGTGGACAGGCCGGAGTAAACCACCGATCGTCGAGGCTGGTCGATGGCTCTTCTGAGCGGCAACCTGCTCGCCGCCTGCCCCGAGGCCCGCGTCACGGAAGTGACCGCGCTGTTGGCCGGCGGCGCCGGCGCGCGCGTCGAGCGCGTCGTCAGTCACGGCCAGGCGAGCCCGCCCGGCTTCTGGTACGACCAGGACGAAGCCGAGTTCGTGGCCGTCGTCGCCGGGCGCGCCCGCCTGCGGATCGAAGGCGAAGCGGATGCGCGGCAGATGGCCGCCGGCGACTGGATCGTCCTGCCGCCGCATTGCCGCCACCGCGTCGATTGGACCGACCCGGACCAGCCGACGGTGTGGCTCGCGGTGTTCTACCGGGTAGCCAGGCTGGAAGACGAACCACAGGGGCACAGAGACACGGACAGGAAGGGTTCTCAGCGCCCTTCGGGCGTCTAAGATTTCCCTTTTCCTCTCCGTGTCTCTGTGTCTCTGTGGTGAGTCTCTCCATGGTCGTCACACGCAGCGAGGCATTTTCCGAACGTGTCGTCCGACTCCCGCGCGGCCGGCGTTTCCTTCGTCTGTCCGGTCTACAACAAGGAGCAATACCTGGAGGAGGTCTGCGCCGCCATGCGCGCGCAGGAGGGCGGGTTCGATCGCGAGTTCGTCTTCGTCGACGACGGCTCTTCCGACCGGTCGGTGGAGCTCTTGCGCGACGTGACGCGCGACTGGCCGGACACGCGCATCGTCGTGCAGGAAAACCAGGGACCGAGCGGCTCGACCAACACCGGCTGCGGCCTGGCGCGGCTCGGCTTCGTCAAGCTGGTCGGCAGCGACGACCTGCTGGCGCCGTTCGCGACCGAGCTGCTGCTGCGCCGGATCGAGGAGACCCAAGTCGGCGCGATCTACTCGATCCAGCGCTACTACCGCGACAAGAGCGAGATCGCCTACGACCGCGCCGCCGCCTTCGCCGAGCGGTCGCGCGTGGTCGAGGACCATCTCTACCAGGCGATGCGGCACAACTTTTCCGGCACGACCGGCACGCTGTTCCGGACCGACGCCTATCGCCAGGCCGGCGGCTGCGATCCGCGCGTGTTCGCCGAGGACTTCTCGCTCTGCCTGCGCATCGCCCGGCATCGGCCGATCGCGATGCTGGAGGCGGTGACCTGCTGGGGGCCGGGCGAGGACCCGAGCCGTATCATGACGGGGCGCAAAAACCAGCTGCTGCACGACTACAACGCGGCGCTGCACTATTTCCTGAAGGACAATCCCGACCTGCCGGCGCGGCACCGGCGCCTGGCCTTCCGGCGCTGCGCCGGCCGGGCCTGGAAATGGGCCAGCCGCGAGGAGGGCAGGGGCTGGTTCTCGTATTTCTGGTGGCTGAACGCCTGGAGCTACGCGCCGCTGTTCTGCGACTTCGCGTGGGCGACGGGCGAGACCTTGAACGCCTTCGCGCTCAGCCGGCCGATCCGCCCGGGCTACGGGCTGCGCGCGCAGTTGTGATGGCTCGATCGCATCGGCGAGGCCGGGCGCTCAGCTAGAATCCTTCCAGCAAGCGGCCGCGGGAAAGCGGCCGAGGCGACGGGAGGGTTGAGATGAACCTGCTGAGCGAGGCCGAACGGGCGCGCTTGGCGCCGGCCGAGACCGATGCCTATCCGTCGCCGATCCCGACGCAGGTCGAACCGCGCCTGTGCGCGGCGCTGATGGGCATGCTGGTCAAGGGCATGGGCGCCGACCACGTCGTCTGGGGCACCGACGCGGTCTGGACCGGAGCGCCGCAATGGCAGATCGAGGCGCTGCGCCGGCTCGAGATCCCCGAGGACATGCGGAAGAAGCACGGCTTCGCGCCGCTCGGGCCGGCCGACGGGCCGGTCAAGACCGCGATCTTCGGCGGCAACTCGGCCAGGATGTACAAGTACGACATCAGGCGCGCCGGCCTCGAGACCGACCGCGTGACGGAGGCGAAGGCCGAATACCTGCGCCAGGGCGGCGAGCCGAGCCACCGGCGCTACGGGTACGTGC
>JAKLKW010000206.1 GCA_023150455.1 Alphaproteobacteria bacterium
GCGGCGCCGGGGGATCTGCCTCCTGAGCCATCGTGGGCAGCCAGCATGAAAACCATCCCAGCGCCGCCGCCGCGCCATGATCCTGGCATGCCAGGATCATGGCGTCAGGCACTGCGTGTGCAGCAACTGAACGGTAGGGCCGCATGAGAGCGCGCGCGATCTGGCGCGCGTTGATCCGCGCGCCGTTTCTTGGTTCGGCGGCCGGATCAGCGGCCGCCGCACGCCGCATCGGGGCGTTGATGCGCAAGGAGTCGCTGCAGGTCGTGCGCGACCCGTCCAGCATCGCCATCGCCTTCGTCCTGCCGCTGATCCTGCTGCTGCTGTTCGGCTACGGCGTTTCGCTGGACATACGGCACCTCCCGGTCGCGATCGTGATCGAGAACATGAACGCCGACACGCGCAGCCTGTTCGAGTCCTTCGCCAATTCCCCCTATATCCGCCCGGTCGCCATGACCAACGAACGCGACGCCGAGGACGCGCTGATGCGCGGCGAGGTCAACGGCATCGTCGTGCTGCGCGGCGATGCGGCGCGCCGGCATCTCGGCGGACGCGGCAGCAGCGCGCAGGTGATCGTCAACGGCGTCGATGCCAACACGGCGCGCTTCGTCGAGGCCTATGCCCGCGGCGCGGCGGCCACCTGGCTGCGGCAAGATGCGCTGAAGCGCGGCCAGGCTCTGCCGGCCGGCGTGACGGTCGAAGGCAGGGTCTGGTTCAACAGCGAGCTGCGCAGCACCAACTTCATCGTGCCCGGCGTCATCGCCATCGTCATGACGCTGATCGGCGCCATGCTGACGGCGCTGGTGATCGCGCGCGAATGGGAGCGCGGCACCATGGAAGCGATGCTGGTCACCCCCGCCAGCATGGCCGAGCTGACCATGAGCCGGCTCGCCGTCTACTTCCTCCTGGGACTCGGCGGCATGGCCGTATCGGTGCTGATGGGCATCCTCCTGTTCGGCGTGCCGTTCCGCGGCTCGTTCGGGGCGCTGCTGCTGGTGACGTCGGTGTTCCTGCTGGCGGCGCTGGGCCTCGGCCTCCTGATTTCGACCGCCACGCGCAGCCAGTTCGTCGCGGGCCAGATCGTGATCGTCGTGTCCTACATGCCGGCGGTGATGCTGTCGGGCTTCATCTTCGACATCGACTCCATGCCGCAGGCCGTCCAGTGGGTGACCCGCCTGGTGCCGGCCAAGTACTTCGTCGCCTGCCTGCAGACGATCTTTCTTGCGGGCGACGTCTGGCCGGTGATCCTGCCGAACCTGGCCGGCATGGCGGCGTTCGCCCTGGTGTTCCTCACCCTCTCGCGGCTGCGCCTGCGACGGCGGCTGGACTGACGCCGTGTGGAACAGGATCGCCGCGCTGCTGCGCAAGGAGTTCCTCGCGATCTGGCGCGATCCGCGCTCGCGCGCGGTTCTGATCGCGCCGCCGATCATCCAGCTCGTCGTGTTCGCGCACGCCGCGACCTTCGACGTGAACAACGTGCGCTACGCCTTGTGGGACGAGGATCGCGGGCGCATCGCCCGCGAACTCGTCGCACGCTTCGACGGGTCGACCGCGTTCCGCCGCGTCGCCACGATCGAGACCGAAGCCGCCGCTGCCGAGCTCATCGACCGGCAGGACGTCGTCCTGGTGCTGCACATCGGTCAGACCTTCAGCGCCGACGTCCGGGCCGGGCGGCCGGGCAAGGTCCAGGCGCTGCTCGACGGGCGCAAGTCGAACACGGCCCAGACGGTGCTGGGCTACGTCGAAAAGGTGGTCGCCGCCCTCAATGCCGAGCTTGTCGATGCCAACGGCGCCGCGCCCCGTGCCGTGCTGGTCGAACGCGCCTGGTTCAATCCGACGCTGGAGAGCCAGTGGTTCATCCTGCCGGGGCTGGTCGCGATCCTGACCATGTTCGCCGTCGTGATCTTGACGGGCCTGTCGGTCGCGCGCGAGCGCGAGCTCGGCACGTTCGACCAGCTCCTCGTCACGCCGCTCGGGCCGTTCGAGATCCTGGTGGGCAAGGCGCTGCCGGCACTGCTGATCGGCCTGGTCGAGGCATCGATCATCGCGCTCGCCGCCGTGCTGGTGTTCGGCGTGCCGTTTCGCGGCAATCTCGCGCTGCTCTATCTCGCCCTCCTGCTCTTCGTGCTGGCGACCATCGGCATCGGCCTCATGATCTCGGCCATCGTCGAGACGCAGCAGCAGGCGACCCTGGGCGCGATTCTGGTCGTGGCGCCGGCCGTGCTCCTCTCGGGCTTCGCCACGCCGATCGCCAACATGCCCGAGGCCATTCAGCTGATCACCTACGTCAACCCCGTGCGCTACGTCCTGGTCGTGCTGCGCGGGCTGTTCCTGCAGGACCTGCCGACGGAGCTTGCCCTGCGGACCCTGTGGCCGCTGGTGCCGATCGCGATGGCGACGATGACGGCGGCGGCGCTGATGTTCCGGCGGCTGCGCTGACCTAGTCCAACTTCGTCGATTGGGTCGATGTTCTCCGGATAAGTCATTGGAATTGCGTGTGGCGGCCCGGGTCGATGCGCCGACCGCCGATCGGCCGGCCGCCCGGTCAAACGATCAGGACCGCGCCGGACGACATCCGCTCGGACGCGTCGATTGCGCTGACCCCGTCACCGCCCACGATCAAGAGGTCGACCCGGACCGGCAGGGCGCTCGGCAGCGCAGCGAGGGACGCCGACCGCGCCACCACGCTTCGCGTCCGTACGCCGGCCGCCTGCGCCGCGGCTTCCGCCTCGACGCGCTGCGCGTCGGGGACCTGCTCCGGCGTTACGAGGATCAACGGCCGCCTGCATGCGCCGGCGATGCGGATCGCGGCATCGAGCGCGCGTCGGCTCGGCGGGGTCGCGTCATAGAGGACCGCCAGCGCCGCATTCGCGTCCGACCGGCCGCGGACCAGCAGCACACGACGCCGCAGCCGGCCGACGGTGCGCTGCCACGGCGATCCCAGCCGCATCTGGCTCATGATCGGGCGGGTCGACAGGCCGATCGCCAGCAGCTCGTCGCTTTCGATGACCAGCTCGTCGCGGTCGATCGACCCGGGCGCGGCGTCGAAGGACCACTGCAGGCCGTGCCGCTCGGCGACGCTCTCGAGCTCCTGGCGCATGCGCCGCATCAGGGCGTCGATCTCGGCGCGCATCCCCTCCGCGCTGATCGGGCTGCGCAGGGCCGTGGCCGGCTCGAGTTGCTGCGCGAAGGGCAGCGCGGCCAGCCGATGCAGCCGCTCGTCCTCGGCGAACAGGCCGCGCAGGCCGGCGCGCCAGCCTGCGGCGACGGTCGCCGCCAGCTCGATCGCGGGCGCAAAGTCCGCCGCGACATCGAGCGCGACGACGACCCGGCGCAGCGTCAGTTCATTTTCGCTCGCCATCCGGCCCTCCTTCGGCACGCCGGGCCAGCTCCCTCGCCTTGCTGGCGTAGTGCTCGAGCCGCGCGGCGACGGCGTGGTTCACCGAGCCGGCCGGATAGTTGCCGGCGCCGTCGGCCGCGCCCGCCGGCATGCCGGTCAGGAGCGCCATGCCCTCGTCCACCGTCTTGACCGCGTAGATCGCGAACCGGCCCGCCGCCACGGCGTCGACCACGTCCTGACGCAGCATCAGGTGCCGGACGTTCGTGGCAGGAATGATGACGCCCTGGCGTCCGCTCAATCCCTGCTCGGCGCATACGTCGAAGAAGCCTTCGACCTTCTCGTTGACGCCGCCGATCGCCTGGATGCGCCCGTGCTGGTCGACCGAGCCGGTGACGGCGAGGTCCTGGCGCAGCGGCAGCTGCCCGATCGCCGACAGCAGCGCATAGAGCTCGGCCGAGGACGCGCTGTCGCCCTCGATCGGACCATAGGATTGCTCGAACACCAGGCTTGCCTGCAGCGACAGCGGCTTGTCCTGCGCATAGCGCCCGCCCAGGAAGCCCGAGAGGATCAGCACGCCCTTGGAATGCAGGTGCCCGCCCAGCTCGACCTCGCGCTCGATGTCGATGACCCGCCCGGAACCGAGGCGCACCTGCGCCGTGATGCGGCTGGGATGGCCGAAATTGAAGGCGCCGAGGGCGATGACGGAAAGCCCGTTCACCTGGCCGATCCGCCGGCCCGTCGTCTCGACCTGCAGCACGCCGTTGCGCACCTGCTCGCGCATCCGGCGGTAGATGCGGTCGGCACGCCGCTGGCGCGCATCGATCGACTGCTGGATGTCGGCGGCGGTGATGGCCTCACGCCCCGCCTGCCCGGCCCAGTGGTCGCTCTCCTTGAGGAGATCGAGCACCGCGGGCGTTTCGATCGACAGCTTTTGTCCGTCGCCCGACTCGCGCGCGAGCTGCTCGAGCAGGCGCGCGACGCCGCCGCGGTCGAGCGGGCGCAGGCGATGCCGGCGCACCAGCGTAGCGATCATCCGGGCGACCATCAGCACGCGATCGGCGTCGCGGTCGATCTGGTCCTCGACATCCACCTGAACCTTGAACAGCTCGGTGAACTCGGAATCGAACTGGTTGAGCAGGTAGTAGAGGATCCGTGGGCCGATCAGCACGACCTTCACCTTGAGCGGCACCGGCGCCGCGTCGGGCGAGACCGTCCCGGTCAGGCTCAGCATCTGTTCCAGCGATTGGATGCGCACCTCGCCCGCGCGCAGCGCCCGCTTGAGCGCGTCATAGGCGAGCGGGTTGCGCAGCAGCTTCATCGCATCGAGCACGAGATAGCCGCCGTTGGAACGATGCAGGGCGCCGGCCTTCAGCAGGTTGAAATCGGTCAGCAACGCGCCGAAGCGGGCGATGTGCTCGATGCGGCCGACCAGCGAGTGCACCGTCGGGTTGTCCTCGTAGATCACCGGGGCGCCGGTCTTGCCGCTGTTGTCGACCAGCAGGTTCACCTGATAGCGCCGGAACGCCAAATGATCCGGGCCGGCCGACTCGCCGATCGGTCCCAGCGCCATCTCGGGCCGTCCGCTTTCGCCCAGGAAGTCGTCGACGTTCTCGATAACATCGCGCTCGACCGCCGCCAGATAGATCTCCACGGGCGGCAGGTCCGCGAAGGCGGCGCGCTCCTCCTGCATGAGATGCGCGACGGCGTAGCGTGTCACGTCGCGGTTCAGCTGCCGCAGTTCCTCGCGGTGCTCGCGCGCCCAGACCGGGACCTGGCGGATGATCCCCTCCATCTTCTCCTGCATGTCCTCGATGGTCGCGGTGACCTTCTTGCGCTCCGCCGCGGGCAGTTTCTGGAACTCGTCCGGCGACAGCACCTCGTTGTCGCGCATCGGGGCGAAGGCGATGCCGACGGGCGTGCGGATGATCGCCACGCCTTCCTTTTGCGCGCGCTTCTGCAGGGCGCCGAAGGCCTCCTCCTGCCTCTGTTTGAACTTCTCGTCGATCCCGTGCCGCTTGGTGCGGTAGTCCTCGTTCTCGAAGGCCGCCGGCAGCGCGGCCCGCAGCTCCTGCACCAGCTCCTTCATCGCGTCCCGCAGCTGGGCGCCGCGGCCGGCGGGCAGCGCCAGCACGTTGGGCGTCTGCGGGTTCTCGAAGTTGTTCACGTAGCAGACGTCGGACGGCGGCGGCTCCTTGGCGGCGCACTGGTCGAGGAAATCGCGCACGAACCCCAGCCGCGCCGCCGTGGCGGGCGCGAAGGCGTAGATGTGGTAGTCGGGGTGCCGCATGCTGACGCCGAACCGCAGCGCCTCGATCGCGATCTCCTGCCCCGGCGGGACCGCGAGATCCTCGAGCTCGACCAGGCTCTGGAAGGGCAGCGAATCCGGGTCGCAGCGGCGCCGCAGCTCGGCGACGGCAAGCGCCGCCGGCATGGCGGCCGGGACGGTCGGTTCGGCGATTTCCTCAGGCATGATCGGTCCCTGTCCCAGATATCCGGCGCGCTGCACTATAGCGCCGCTATTGAGGAACAGCACCGGGCGCGGACCAATGACCCATGTCAAGCGCGGTCGTCGCTCGCAGGCGACAGAAGGGCTTGCGTCCGCGTATGCGCCCGACTTCGGGTCTGCCGTTGATCCAGGTCGTTTCCATCGCACCGGCGCCGGTGCCTAATCACCCCATGCTGCGGCGCGTCCTGGGCGTTCCCCTTCTGGTCGGCTACGGCCTCGGCGTCATCATCGGCGCCGGGATCTACGTGCTGGTCGGACCGGTGGTCGCCGTCGCCGGTCCGTTCGCGCCCCTGTCGTTCCTGCTGGCCGGCGTGGTCGCGGCGCTGGCCGGGCTCTGCTATGCCGAGCTGGCCTCGCGCATTCCGGAAGCCGCGGGCGCGGCGGCGTATGTGAAGGAGGCCTTCGGCTCCGACCTGCTGTCGCGGCTGATCGGGCTGGCGGTCGGCATCGTCACGCTGACCAGCACCGCCGCCGTCGCGCGCGGCAGCGTGGGCTATGCCCAGGCGTTCTTCGCCGTGCCGATGCCGGTGATCGTGACCGCCCTGGTGGCTGCCTGCACGCTTGCCGCCTGTTTCGGCGTGCGTGAAAGCGTGGCGATCGCCGCCGGCATGACGATGATCGAGGTCGGAGGCCTCCTCGCCGTCGTCGCCGCCGGGCTGCCGGACCTGCCGCCCGCAAGCGGGATCGTCTCGGACCTGCCGTCACGGCTCGCGCAGTTCGATCCCGCCGCGGTGATCGCCGGCGCTTTCTTGAGCTTCTTCGCCTATATAGGCTTCGAGAACCTGGCCAACATGGCGGAGGAAGCGCGCGAGGGCGAGCGCACCCTGCCGAACGCGTTGCTGCTCAGCCTCGCCGTCAGCACGGCGCTCTATGTCCTGGTGGCGGCGGTGGCGTCGGGCCCGGCCTCCGAGGGCAGCCTGCCCGCGGAGCATGCGGCGCTGCTGCTCGACATCGGCGCGCGGTCGTCCTGGTTCTCGGCAGACGCGTTCGCCGCCGTGGCGCTGGTGGCCGTCTCCAATGGCGTGTTGATCGAGATCCTGATGCTGTCGCGCCTGCTCTATGGCATGGCGCGGCGCGGCTGGCTGCCGGCCTGGCTCGGCACGGTCTACGCGCGGACCGCGACGCCGCTCCCCGCCACCCTGGTAGCCGGCGCGGCCGTCTTCGGCCTTTCGATCAGCTTCGATACGGCCTTCCTCGCCGGCACGACCAGCGCGATCACGCTCGTCGTCTTCACGGTGGTCAGCATGGCCCTCTGGCGGCTGAAGCGGCTGCAGCCGCGGCGATCGGGGTTCGCCGTGCCCTCCTTCGTTCCACCGCTCGCGGCGGCGCTTTGCCTGGGGCTTGCAATGGCGCTGTTCCTGGTCGGATGATCCGGCAGGCCGGCGCAATTGACCTGCGTCAATGCGACCGAGCTTCCCCCGCCTATCGTCACGCAAACCAGGATTGAAGACGGGAGATCGCGATGAAAGCCTGTGACATCATGACCACCACCGTTGTCACGGTTGGGCCGGACGAAACCGTGCGCCATGCCGCCGAGCTGATGGCGAAGCATCACATCAGCGCCCTTCCCGTCGTCGCCATGGACGGCAGGCTGCTCGGCGTGGTCAGCGAGGGCGACCTGCTGCATCGCGAGGAGACGCACACCGAGAAGCGCCGCTCCTGGTGGCTGGACCTCGTCACCGGCTACGAGGCGCGGGCCAAGGAGTACGTAAAGGCCTTCGGTTCGAAGGTGCACGACGTGATGACGCCCAATGCCGTGACGATCGGCGAATCCGCCTCGTTGTCCGAGATTGCCGAGATCCTCGAATCCAAGCATATCAAGCGCGTGCCGGTGCTGCGCGGCGCCAAGATCGTCGGCATCGTCAGCCGCGCCAACCTCGTCCAGGCGATCGCGAGCCTGCCCCAGCTCATCGTTCCCGATGCCAAGCCCGACGACGCGGCGATCCGCGAAAAGGTGCTGGCCGAGCTCAAGAAGCAGAAATGGGCGTCGGCCAGCGCGGTCAACGTGGTCGTGCACAACGGCGTGGTCAACCTGTGGGGAACGGTCTTCTCGTCCTCCGAGCGTCGCGCCATGCTGGTGACGGTCGAACGCGTCCCCGGCGTGCGCAGCGTGCAGGATCACCTGGTGTATTACGTCCCGCCGCCGGTCCTCGCCTGAGCCAAGATCGAACGAGACAGGAATACCGGGCGGCGACGAGCCGCCCGGTGTCTTTCCGCCCTGCGGCCCGCCGGGCGGACGCCCGTTGGAGCCGTGGCGCGCGGACCGGCGCGCTCTAGTGCGCCATCAGCACCGGCAGAGCGGCGGCGCGCAGCACGTATTCGGTGACGCCACCGAAGACCCATTCGCGCAGCCGGCCATGGCCGTAGCCGCCCATCACCAGGAGCCCGGCACCGAGTTCGTTCGCGTCGGCCAGCAGGACCTGCGCCGCCGCGCGGCCGTCGGCCCTGAGCGCACGCGACTCGACCGCGGGATGATGGCGCCGCAGCATGGCGAGCAGCCGCGCCGTCGCCGCCTCCTCCACGCTTCCTTCCTCGTCCACCGTCAGGACCACCACGCGCTTCGCCTTGGCCAGGAACGGCCTCGCGGCGCCGACCGCGCGCGACGCCTCGGCGGTCGATTTCCACGCGATGGCGACCGTG
>JAKLKW010000207.1 GCA_023150455.1 Alphaproteobacteria bacterium
CCAGCAGCGGCCCAAGCACCAGCCCCAGGATCGCCGGGCCGACCGGGAACCCGTTCTCCTCCATCACGAAGGCGACCAGGCCCAGCACCAGCATCACGGCGACCTCGAAGGTCGAGTTGTTGATCGCATAGGCGCCGACCATGCAGTTCACCAGGATGATCGGCATCAGCACGTCCTTGGGCACCCGCAGCAGCTGCTTGGCCGACTTGATCGCGAGCCACCCGAACGGGATCATCAGCAGGTTCGCCACGATGAACACCAGGAAGATGGCGTAGACCGCGTCGGGCTTGTTGAGGAACAGCGTCGGGCCGGGATTGAGCCCCTTCATGTACAGGACGCCGATCGCGATCGCCGTGATCGAATCGCCGGGGATGCCGAACACCATGGCCGGGACCCAGGCGCCGGCCAGGCTGGCGTTGTTGGCGGCGCCGCTCTCGATGATCCCCTCGACATGGCCGGTGCCGAATTTCTCCTTCTCCTTGGAGAACTTCTTGCTGGTGGCGTAGGTGATCCACGACGCGATGTCGGCGCCGGCGCCCGGCAGCGCGCCGATCAGCGTGCCGATCACGCTGCCGCGCAGCACGCCTTTGCGGTACTTCCAGCCGTAGCGGCCCATGTTGCGGAACACGCTGTCGATCCGCGTATCGGCGATATAGGTGCCGCGGCCGGGGTCGATCGCCGCGCGCAGCACCTCGGGCAGGGCGAACATGCCGATCAGCACGGGGATGAAGGCGCCGCCGCTCGACAGGCCGCCGAGCAGGTCGGTAATGCCGAAGGTGAAGCGCGGATGGCCGGCCGGGTTGTTGAGGCCGACGCAGGCCAGCAGCAAGCCGAGCGCCAGCGTCACCATGCCCTTGAGCGGCCGGTCGGTCGCGATCAGCACGGCGCAGGTAAGCCCCAGGCAGGACAGCCAGAAATACTCGAACGAGCTGAATTTCAGCGCGATCTCGGCCAGCGCCGGCGCCGCGGTCATGAGAACCATGGTGCCGAACAATCCGCCGACGACGGAGAACACCAGGCCGGCGCCGAGCGCCTGGTCGCCCTGCCCTTTGCGCGTCATGGCATAGGCTTCCTCGGTATAGGCCGCCGAGGCGGGCGTGCCGGGGATGCGCAGCAGGCAGCTCGGGATGTCGCCGGAGAAGATCGCCATCGCCGTGGCGGTGACGATCGCGGCGATCGCCGGCACCGGCTCCATGAAGAAGGTGAACGGCACCAGCAGCGCCGTCGCCATGGTCGCCGTCAGGCCGGGCATGGCGCCGACGAACAGGCCGAAGAACGCCGTCGCGAGCACCGTCCAGATCACGTCCGGACGCGCCAGCAGGTCGACCGCGTTGATGAAGTTCTGCATGGCGCGGCTAGAACGGCAGACCGAGCACATCGACGCGCGGCAGCGGCACGCGCAGGATCACGGCAAAGGCGTAGTAGACCGCCGCCGTGGCGACGGCCGACACCGGCAGGGCGATCAGCCCGCGCACGCCCGCGACCAGAAAAAGCACCGCGAGACCGACGAACGCCAGCGGCACGAAGCCGACCGCCTCGGACAGCAGTGCGTAGGCGACGACGAACAGCGGTATCGCCGCGAAACGCACGACCAGCAGCGTATCGCGCGTCCATGCCTCGAAATGGAACCATGGCTCGCTCGCCCGCGCACGCACGCCGCGCACGATCAGCAGCACCGCGGCCACGGCCAGCGCGGCGGCGATCAGGCCCGGGAACAAGCCGGGGCCGACGAATTGCCCCGGCATGGCGGGAAGGCCGCGGCTATGCGCGATCACCGCGATCGCAAGGGCCAGCAGCACGGCCCCGCTGATGGCATCGTTGAATTTCATGGCCGGTCGGAGGGATCATGAAAGAAGCCCTCATGCGCTCGCCGACGCATGAGGGCTTCCGCTGTTGCAGGGAGAACGCGGAGCTACTTGGCGAGGCCGACGGCCTTCATCACCGCGCCGAGGTCCTTGTTGGACTTGTCCATGAAGGTGGCGAACTCGGTCGGGTTTCCCCAGATCATGCCGAACCCGCGCTGGTCCATGAAGTCCTTGTACTCCTTGCTCTTGTACGCCTTGTCGAGGGCGGCGACGAGCTTGTCGGCGACGTCCTTCGGCAGGCCCTTGGGCGCGGCGATGCCGCGCCAGGCGGCCATGGTCCAGCCGGTGCCGAGCGCTTCCTTCAGCGTCGGGATGTCCTTCAGCGACGGACTGCGCTTGGCGTCCATGATCGCCAGGCTCTTGACCTTGCCGGCGTCGATCAGCGCGCGCGCCTCGGGCAGCGAGCACGGCACGATGTCGACGCCGCCGGCCACGAGGTCCTGCAGCCCGGGCGCCGCGCCCTGGCTCGGCACCCACGGCGCCGCGCCGGGATCGATCTTCTGGTCCTTCAGGAGCCCGGCCAGCGCCAGGTGCCAGATGCCGCCCTGCCCGGTGCCCGAGGCCTTGAGCTTGCCGGGGTTGGCCTTGATGGCCGCGAGCAGGCTCTTGGCGTCCTTGTGCGGCGAGTTGGCCGCCACCTGCAGCCCGGCCGGGTCGGCATTGACCAGCGCCAGCGGCGTGTAGTCGGCCCAGGTAAGCTTGGTCAGGCCCTGCCAGTGCATCATGCCGATCTCGACCGTGATGATGCCGATCGTGTAGCCGTCCGGCTTGGCCTCGGCGATCGCCTGGTGCCCGACCACGCCGCTGCCGCCGGTGCGGTTGACGACGTTGACCGGCTGCTTCAGGTCCTTCTCCAGCAGCGTGCCGAGGATGCGTGCCACCGCGTCGGTGCCGCCGCCGGCCGCCCATGGCACCACGAGGGTGATGGGCCGCTCGGGATAGGCCGCCCCGGCCCCGCCCGCCATCAACCCCGCTGCGACCAGTCCCACCACAGCGCCAAGCAGAGACCTTCTGTTCATCGCGTTTCCTCCGGTTTTCATGCAGCCCCGGCGGCAACGTGCCGCGGGCCGTGTTCGAGGGCGGCAAACCTATCACGACGACTTACAAGTGGCCAATCCGCGGACCGGCGCGGTCGCTCCGCATGCGTTGCACTTCCGCGGTGGGCCCTGGACGAGGAATGGCAAAGCGTTGGAGCGACAGGGTGCAATCCCCGTGCGTTTACACAATCTTCACAGGGCCATGATCGGATACGCTCGGATGCCTGCTGCAGCGCCCAAGGACCCCAGGATTCCGCCCGCCCGATGATGCCGCCCGCCGTGCAGAACGCGCCCGCCCGCCCGGCCAAAGGGGCCTTCTCGGCCAAGGACTGCCGGATGACTCGCACGTGCCGGCTCCTGGTGCGCGGCAAGAACGTGCATGCCGAGACCCTCCTGGCGACGGACTATCTCAATCATTTCAACGAGGTCGTCATGCTGATGGAGATGATCTCGGCGATGCCGGAGTGCCTGGACGACCTGCGCGCCTGGCAGCCCAAGACCTATGCCGAGCATTTCCGCGACAGCAGCTTCACCGACCGCGACCTGGCGGTGCTCGCCTACGAGAACGCGCCGCCGCAGTACCGCGAGCCGTTCGACCGGACCGTGGAACGGCTCAACCGGGTCGTCGCCGACGGCGTCGACCACATCGCCGCGGCGATCGGCGCCGGCAAGCCCGATCTGGTGGACCACGCCGCCCAACGCGCCGCCGCCAGCGCGCGGGCGCTGATCGACGTCGCCAACGGCATCATCCACGGCCACCACGACGTGGCCGACCAGCGCCAGATCGACGCGATGCTGACCGGCGCCTCGTCGCTGTCAGGCGGAGAGCGCCGGCTCGCGTCGTAGCCTCAGCCACAGCATCGCCCCGATCGCGGCCAGCATCAGCGGCGGGACGAGCAGATTGCCCGTCTGCCAGCCCAGGGATTCGTGGATCGCGCCCGAGCTGTAGGCCGACAGCGCGACGAGCCCGAACACCAGGAAGTCGTTGGCGGCCTGCACCTTGTTGCGCTCGGCCGGCAGCGGCACCTCGGTCAGCAGCGTCGACGCGCCGACGTAGAGGAAGTTCCAGCCCACGCCCAGGAGCAGCAGCGCCACGTTGAAGTGCAGCGCGGTGATGCCCATG
This sequence comes from Alphaproteobacteria bacterium, assembly GCA_023150455.1. Classification (GTDB taxonomy): domain Bacteria; phylum Pseudomonadota; class Alphaproteobacteria; order JAEULC01; family JAEULC01; genus JAEULC01. Next base: position 4,026 of record JAKLKW010000207.1, read on the forward strand.
GCATTGACGGCGATGCAGGCGAGCACGAGCGCCGCGCCCGTCAGCATCACCTCGATCAGGCCCAAGCGCTTGATCAGATGGCCGGTGAAGAAGGACGGCACGAACATGCCCAGCACATGCGCCTGCATGGTGAGCTTCGTGGCGTCGAAGCTGAGCCCGCAGGCCATCATGGCGAGCGGCGTCGCGGTCATGACGAAGTTCATCGAGCCGTAGGCGATCATGCCGGCCATGACCGCGACGACGAACTTCGGATCGCGCGCGATCTCGCTCATCGGCCGGCCGCCCGACGCGCGCTCGGCGGCGGTCGGGCGCGGGATCTTCAGGAACTGCAGCAGCGCCATGGCGGCGACCTGCAGCCCCATGATGCTGGCGAAGCTGCCGGCGAACAGCACGGGCGCGAACCAGTCCTTGGACCAGCGCGCGAGCTCGGGACCGGCGATGGCGGCGACCACGCCGCCCGCCATCACGTAGGAGATCGCGCGGGCGCGGTACTCGGGCCCGGCCGTGTCGGCGGCCGCGAAGCGGTAGAACTGGGCGAAGCCGTTGAAGACGCCGAGCGGAATGCCGCCCAGGGCGAAGATCCAGAAGTCGTTGGCGATGACGCCCCAGGTCGCGGTGCCGGCCCCGACCATGCCGATCGCGACGCCGACGGAGAAGCCCGCGCGCCGGCCGATCCGCTTCATCAGCATCGAGGCCGGGATCGTCGCCAGCATGGTCGACAAGAACTGCAGCGCCAGCGGCAGGGTCGACAGCGATTTGTCGTCCGCCAGCGCATGCCCGACCAGCGCGGAGACGGTCATGACCAGCGACGTGCCGGTCATCATCAGGGCCTGGCACGCGGCCAGCAGAAGGACGTTGCGTCGGGTGCGCGGATCGGCGCCCATGGGATCGGCTCGCTTGGGGAAAACGTCAGGGCGCGGCAGCATCCTCGGCGGCGCCCGCGAGGTCAACCCGGGCTGCCGCGCGGTCAGGTATGCGTGAAGCGATTGACGGCCGCGCCAAAAGGCCGTGGCCCGATCCGGGCCGTCGACCCGTCGCCGACCCGGCCCCGCGCCGCCGCTACTTGCGCGACTTGATGCCCCCGGGCGGAATGTCGTGCGCCTCTTCCAGCAGAACCGCCTTGACCCTGTCCGGGCCGACCTGGGTTTCGATGATCCTCATCAGCCGCGATTTGATCGTGGCGATGTCGCTGCCGCTGAGGCGCCCGGTCGGATTGCGGCGCAGCGCCACCAGCGCGTGCAGGTCGGCCAGTATGGCGTTGCGCAGCCTGGGCATGACGCGGTCGACTTCGCGCCGCACGTCGTAGTCGGGCACCTCGAGCGTGACGTCCAGCCGCACGAATCCGTCCACGATGCCGCCGCGCATGATCGGGATGACGAACGTCTCCATGCTCAGGTAGATCGGATCCGGCGAAGCCGGCTCGGCCGCCGGCGGCGGGGGCGCGCTGCTGCGCAAGAAGAAATACCCGCCGGCGCCGCCCCCGATCAGCAGCAGCAGGACGATGATCACCGCGACCTTCACGACGGCGGCGACTGTAGCAAATGGCGGCCGGCCTGTCGTCGAGGCGATGGCCGCGCCCCGGCGTGCCGCTACTTCTTCTCGCTCTTGCCGTCGTAGCGCTTGCGCCATTCGTCGAGGATGCGCTGGCGGTTGGCCGAGGCCCAGGCCAGGTCGGTCCTGATCATCGACTGCTCGACGCCCTCGGGATAGCCGGGGATCGCCGATTTGACGCCCGCGATGGCGACCAGCGCCAGATACTTGCTGTAGAGCTCGTTCGCCTTGCGGCTGGCCGACCAGTCGGCCAAGCGCTTGGCCGCCTCCAGGTGCTTGGTGCCGGCGAGGACGGCGGTCGCGTCCATGTCCCAGCCGCCGCCTTCCTTCATCAGCAGCACGTCGACCGGCGCGCCCTGCTGGCGCGCGGTCGCTCCCGCAAGCTCGTAGGAGATGCCCAGGGTGAACTCGCCGCCGGCCGCCATGCGGCACGGCTTGGTGCCGGAATGCGTATACATGGCGATGTTGTCGTGCAGGCGGTCCATGTAGCGCCAGGCCTCGGCCTCGCCCATGATCTGGATCCACGACACGACGTGGAAATAGCCGGTGCCCGACGAGGCCGGGTTCGGCATGACGATCTGGCCCTTGAAGGCCGGGGCGAGCAGGTCCTGCCAGCCCGCCGGCGCCTTCAAGCCGCGCTTCTTCGCCTCCGCCGTGTTGAAGCACAGCGCCGCCACCCAGGCATCGATGCCGACCCAGCGCGGCGGATCGCGCGGGTCGCGGAAGGTCGGCTTGATCTGGTCCAGCCCCTTCGGCGCATAGGGCAGCAGCATTCCCTGCTGGTCCAAAAGGAACATGCTGGTGACGGCCAGGCCCCAGATCGCGTCGCCTTGCGCGCCGCCGCCCTTTTCCGCCAGCAGGCGCGCGGTGATCACGCCGGTCGAGTCCTTCACCCAGGCGATCTCGATGTCCGGGTTGTCGGCCTCGAATGCGTTCTTGTAGACGGTGAGCTGATCGACCTCGAGCGTACTGTAGACCGTGAGCTTGGTGCGCGCGGACGATTGCGCCGCGGCCGGTCCCGCGTGGCAGAGCGCGAGCACAAGCAGAAGACACGGAAAGAAGAAAAGGAAACGCTTCATCCAATCCCTCCGCCGGCATGACCCGGATCAGGTTCTTGGGGTATCCGCGTCGGCGGGACGCTGGCCCCGCCCGGCGGTCTCTCAGCCCCCTCGCGGGGCTCCCCCTGGCGGGAGGACGGTAGCGGCCCGGCCGGCGGCGCGTCAACGACGCGCCGCCGGCCGGGCTCAGCGGTGCTCGTAGCCGCCCTTGGCCGGCGTGACGTCCCTGCCCTTCGCGTCGACCACCAGCACGCCGCGGCCGCGCCGCATCGCGCCGACGCGGGTCACCGAGACGCCGGTCGCGCGCGCGACCGCCTCGAGGCGCGCCCGCGCCGATGGCGGCGCGGTGAACAGCAGCTCGTAGTCGTCGCCGCCGCCCAGCACGCGCGCGCGCAGGCGCGGATCGCGCGCCAGCGCGCGTTGCCCCGCCGGCGACAGCGGCACGCGCGCCCATTCCACCGTCGCGCCGAGCCGCGACGTCTCGCAGATATGGCGGAGATCGGCGACCAGCCCGTCGGAGATGTCCATCGACGCGCGCACGACGCCGGCGAGCGCCCGGCCCAGCGCGAGCCGCGGCTCCGGCAGGCGATAGCGCCCGACCAGGAAACGCCGGTCGGCCGCGCTCGCGTCCCCAAGCCTGCCGCGCACCGCGAGCAGGCCGAGCATTCCGTCGCCGATGGTGCCGCTGACATAGACGTCGTCGCCCGCCTTCGCGTCCCCGCGGCGGGGAATCGCGCGGCGCGACCAGCCGAACACGGTGACGGCCACCATGCTCGGCCCCGGCGTCGCGACGCTGTCGCCGCCGATCAGGGCCAGGCCGAACCGCTGCTGGTCCTCGGCGAGGCCGCGCGCGAAGCGGCGCACCCAGGCGTCGTCGGCGCGCGGGCCGGTCGCCAGCGCCAGCATGTAGGCGAAAGGCTCGGCACCCTTGCCGGCAAGGTCGGAGAGATTGACGCGGAGGGCCTTGCGCGCGACCAGGCCGGCCGGCTCGTCGCCGACCACGTGGACCGTGTCGACGATGGCGTCGGTCTTGACCACCAGCGACGCGCCGCGCGGATGCGCGATGACGGCGCAATCGTCGGTGAGGCCCGCGGCGCCGGGAAACGACCGCGACAGCGGCGCGAAGAACCGCGCGATGCGGCCGAACTCGCCGAGCGTCCGGGCCCTACGCTTCCGCCGGCCCGGCACCGCGCCCCTCGGTCGGCCGCAGATCGCGCGCCAGGCGGTCGAGCACGGCGTTCACCATGCCCGGCTCCTTGCCGGCGAAGAAGGCGTCGGCGACGCCGACATACTCGCTGATCACGACCGGCGCGGGAATCTCGGGCAGCTCGGCCAGCTCGTAGACGCCGCAGCGCAGGATCTGCCGCAGGATCGAGTCGATGCGGTCGAGCGGCCAGGCCTCGGGCAGCACGGCGGCGACGATGTTGTCGAGCTCCTCGCGCCGCGCCGCGGCGCCGAGGAACAGGCGCCGGAACAGCTCCTCGTCGGCGCCGCCGTAGACGTCGCCGTCCATCTCGCGTCCGAGCCGGTGCTGCACGAACTCGTCCGCCACCGCCGCCGGCGAGCCGCCGTTCATGTCGAGCTGGTAGAGCGCCTGCACGGCGCCGAGCCGCGCCGCGGCGCGCCGGCCGCCCGGCGCCGCCTTGGCTGGTGTCTTTCGGGGCGCGGCGCCGG
>JAKLKW010000208.1 GCA_023150455.1 Alphaproteobacteria bacterium
GTGACATAGGGCTCGAGCGCCGGCACGCGGCGCAGCAGGTCGAACAGACGCATCATGGCCGCCTTGGCGCCGCCTTCCGCGGGGTTGATCCTCAGATACTCGGTCGCGAAGTTCAGCGCTTCGAACGCCTGCAGGAACTGGCGCGGCGTGCGCATGTTGAAGCCGGCCTCGACCAGCGTGCGATGGGACGACCGGTTCGCGCGGTTGAAGGCGTCGAGCACGCGCTGCTCGCCGGCCAGCACGTGGCCCCAGGGAATCCGCGTGCCCAGCTCGCCGTGATCGCCGAACGGGCTGTACCACAGCGGGCTGAAGCCGAGGCGCAGCGTGCCGCCGGGCTTGACGAGCCGCGCCATGGCCTGAAGCGCCGGCTCCAGCGGCTCGACATGCTCCAGCACGTCCTTCGACACGACCATGTCGAACGCGCCGTCCTCGTCGATCCGCGCGATGTCGATCCGGCGGAAGTCCAGCGCGCCGGCGGGCGCGCGCGGCCGGGTCTTCTCGCGGCAGAAGCGGATGCGCTGCTCCGACAGGTCGATCCCCAAGACGCGCCTCGCCCCGGCCAGCGCCAGGTCGAGCGACAGCGCGCCATGGCCGCAGCCGAAGTCGAGCACGGTCTTTCCCGCCAGGTCGGGGCGCCCGCCCAGCCGGCGCCAGTATTTCCTGTTGTCGTCGAGCTGGAAGCGGAAATAGGCCTCGACATCGAACAGGGCGCTCTCTTCGATCACGCGCTAATAGGCCCGTTCGATGCAGAAATCGACCACGTCCAGCAGGATGCGTTTCACCGGCCCGTCGGGGAAGATGCCGAGTCCGTCGCGCGCGATGGCGCCGTAGTGCCGCGCGCGCTCGACCGTGTCGCGCAGCGAGCCGTGGCGCGCCATCAGCTCGATCGCGCGCGCGAGGTCGCCGTCGCGCTGCTCCATCTGCTCGACCGTGCGCTTCCAGAACTGGCGCTCCTCGTCGTTGCCGCGGCGGAAGGCGAGGATCACGGGCAGGGTGATCTTGCCCTCGCGGAAATCGTCGCCGATCGTCTTGCCGAGCTCCGCCTGGCGCGCCGAATAGTCCAGCACGTCGTCGATCAGCTGGAAGGCGATGCCAAGGTTGAGGCCATAGCACTCCAGCGCCTCTTCCTCGACCTTGTCGCGGCCGGCGACCACGGCGCCGATGCGCGCGGCGGCGGCGAACAGCTGCGCGGTCTTCGAGCGGATCACGTCGAGATACGCGGTCTCGCTCGTGGTCGTGTCGTTGGTGGTGACCAGCTGCAGCACCTCGCCCTCGGCGATCACGGCCGAGGCGTGCGACAGGATGCCGAGCACCGCGAGCGACCCGTCGGCCACCATCAGCTCGAACGCGCGGCTGAACAGGAAATCGCCGACCAGAACGCTCGCCTGGTTGCCCCACAGCGCGTTGGCCGAGGACTGGCCGCGGCGCAGCGCGCTTTCGTCCACCACGTCGTCGTGCAGCAGCGTGGCGGTGTGGATGAACTCGACCGCGGCGGCAAGGCCCACGTGGCGGTCGCCGTCGTAGCCGCACAGCTTCGAGGCGGCGAGCGTCAGCATCGGACGCAGCCGCTTGCCGCCGGCGGCGACGATGTGGCCGGCGAGTTGCGGGATCAGCGCCACGGGGCTGTGCATCTTCTGCACGATCAGCGCGTTGACCCGCTGCATGTCCTCGGCCACCAGCGCCGTCAGCGCATCGAGCGATGCCCTGGGCTTTGCCCGCTCGCCTTCCAGACTGACGACCACTGCCACGGACGCATGCTCCCCTGGAATGCTTCACAACCCGGTTGATCTCGGTGCGAACGCTTGACGCCGCAGCCGATCCCGGCCGAGCATAAGGCCGCAACCCCGCCGGTCAAGCAGCAGGCCGCCAGCGCGGCACCGGCCCCGAAGGACCGCGCCTCCCCGTGAAAGAACTGTTGCGCAGCAACGACTTGGTGGTGCTGTCCTGGGCCCAGGCCATGCTCGACGGCGCGGGGATCGCCTCGGTGGTGCTGGACACCCATGCCAGCGCCGTCGACGGCAGCATCAGCGCCATCGCCCGGCGCGTGATGGTCGACGACGAGGACTGGCCCCGGGCGAAGAAGGTGATCGACGATGCGGCCCCGGCTGGTGGTTGACCGCGAGAACGAGGACACGCCGCCGGGCTACGCCACGGATGGCACGCTGCTCGGCGGGCGCGTCAAGTTTCGCCAGCCCGCCAAGGGCTACCGCGTCGCCGTCGACCCGATCCTGCTCGCGGCCGCGGTGCCGGCCGGCGCGGACGAGCGCGTGCTCGACCTCGGCGCCGGCGCCGGCGCCGCCGCCCTGTGTCTCGCCGCGCGCGTCGCGGACTGCCGCGTCGACTGCCTCGAGGCGCAGGATCAGCTCGCGCGCCTGGCGGCGGCGAACGTCACCGCCAACCGTCTCGACCGCCGCATCATCGTGCATGTCGGCGACCTGCGCCGCCCGCCCTCGGACCTGCCGCGCGGCGGCTTCGACCAGGTCATGAGCAACCCGCCCTATGTCGCGTCCAACGCCGCCGACGCGCCGCCCGACGCGTCCAAGCGCAAGGCCACGGTCGACGAGCTCGGCATCGAGGTGTGGATCGACGCGATGCTGAAGTTCCTGAAGCCGCGCGGCCGGCTGACGCTGATCCATCGCGCCGACCGCCTCGACCAGGTGATCGTGGCGCTCGGCCAGCGCGTCGGCGAGGTGACGGTGATCCCGCTCTGGCCGCGCCAGGACGAGCCCGCGCGCCGGGTCATCATCCGCGCGCGCAAGGGCGCCAAATCGCCGGCGCAGCTGCTGCCGGGCCTCGTGCTGCACCGCCCCGACGGCGCCTTCACGGAAGAGGCCGAGGCGGTCTTGCGCGACGGCGAGCCGGTGGAGCCGTAGGGGCGTGCGTTCACCGAGTCAGGTCGACGCGATGAACTCTTCCGGAGTCAGGACCGGGATGGTCAGCGCTGCGAAATCGCGCGGATCGCGGGTGATCAGGTGCGTGGCCTTGGCATTCATCGCCGCGGCGGCCTGCACGGCGTCTTCGAAGTCCTTCCAGCCGAGCGATAGCGCCTGCAGGAGCACGGCATGATCGACCGCCGCGGCGTGGACAAGTCCCAGCAGTTGGACGATCGCCGCGCGCGCTCTGCGGCGATCCAGATGCTTGCTCAAGAGATAGTAGATCGTCGTGACGCTATGTGCGGAGAGAAGGCCGGTGGCGCGGCCGCTCTCGATCACCGAGAGAACGCGCGCACTCGCCCGCCAATGCGGCTCGCGACCGGCCAGCACGTCCAGGACGACATTGGCGTCGAGGAACAGGTTCACAGCCGGTACTTGTCCCTCAAGTGGCGCCGATGCTCGTCCAGCGAAACGTTCCTGGGCAGGACCCCGACGAGCTGAAGCACGCCCGGCGGAAGCTCGGGCTTCCCGTCCTCCGGCAGGTTCGCGAACATGTTCGAAACAAGGCGAGAGACGCTGGTGCGGTGCCGCTTGCTATAGCGTTTGGCACGGGCCGCGGCGGCCTTTTCGACCAGCAGGGTCAGCTTGACGGATGACATCTTCACCTCGATACGTACTACAGCGACAAATATTATACGTATAAGCAGGGTCGCCGGCAACGAGCGCCGACATCCGTCATGGTCGCGGATCGCCGCTTCCGCCCCCCGCCCAGAACCACCATTTCCGGTCCGTGACCCAGTCCTTCGTGTCCTCGCGGAAGGCCTCGTAGTGGGCCGATTGCCGGTGCGCCTCGAGCGCGGCCGCATCGGCGTAGACCTCGATCAGCAGGACCAGGGTCGGATCCCCGGTCTCCTGGTGCACGTCGAAGCGCCGGCACCCCGGCTCCCGCCGAAGCGAGGTGTGCGCGTGCCGCAGGATGCGTTCCTTGAAGCGGTCGACCGCGTCCGGCCGGAACGTCAGATGCGCCGTATGGAGCAGCATGGGGAGATATCCATCACGCGCCTTCGTGATTTCACCTATACTCGGTACCGAGAATCAGGAGCACGCCAGTGAAGACGAAGATCGCCCGATGGAGGAGCAGCCTGGCCGTGCGCCTACCAAGGAAGTTGGCTGACGCATTGCATCTTTTTGAGGGCGCCGTGCTCGACATCAAGGTCGAGGCTGGTGTGCTGCTGCTTCGACCGGCCTTGCCGCGCTATGAGCTCAAATCCCTGCTCTTCGGCATCACGCCGGCACGCATGCGTGAAGCTTCGCCCTGGGGCCCAGACATTGGCCGCGAAATCGTGAAGGACTAGCCTGAGCGAACGCTTCGACATCGGGGCTTTGTCCACTTCGCCTTGACCCCCGCGTCGCCCGGCCGCTAGAACCCCACGATGTTCGGGTTCAGCTTCTCCAAGATCCTGCTGATCGTCGCGGTGATCGCGGCCGTGTGGTTCACGCTCAAATACGTGAGCCGCAAGGTCGACGACGCCGTCGAGGACAAGCCGGCCGACAAGCTGCGCGCTGGTCGGGGCGGCGGGGGCGCCAAGGGGCGCGACGACCCGGCGCGCGGCGGGGCGGAAGAGGCGCGCGCGGTCGAGGACATGGTCCGCTGCCGCGTCTGCGGCGCCTACCAGGCGCGCAGTGCCGGCCCCTGCGGGCGCCCGGATTGCCCGCAGCGCTGAGGGTTTCCGCGCCCCCCGATTGTTAACAAGCCCGTCGCCTTGACCCCTCCCGGACCCCTCTCTATGGTGCGCCGCACCCAAGGTTCTTCCGCGAGATTTCTTTAGCAATGGCCGACCGTCCCCCGGCCCCAGCGGCGGCCCGTCCGCCCAGCTTTCAAGAGCTTATCCTCAAGCTGCAGACCTTCTGGGCTGAGCGCGGCTGCGTCATCCTGCAGCCCTACGACATGGAGGTCGGCGCCGGCACGTTCCACTGGGCCACCACCCTGCGCGCGCTGGGGCGGGAACCTTGGAACGCCGCCTACGTTCAACCCTCCCGCCGGCCCAAGGACGGGCGCTACGGCGAGAATCCCAATCGCTTGCAGCACTACTACCAGTTCCAGGTGATCCTGAAGCCCTCGCCCGCGAACAGCCAGGAGCTGTATCTCGATTCCTTGAGCGCGCTCGGCATCGACCCGCTCGCGCACGACATCCGCTTCGTCGAGGACGACTGGGAAAGCCCGACGCTGGGCGCCTGGGGCGTCGGCTGGGAAGTGTGGTGCGACGGGATGGAGGTCAGCCAGTTCACCTATTTCCAGCAGGTCGGCGGCATCGACTGCGACCCGGCCTCGACCGAGCTCACCTACGGGCTCGAGCGGCTGGCCTGCTACATCCAGGGCGTCGATTCCATCTTCGACCTCGACTGGAACGGCGCCGGCGTCCGCTACCGCGACGTCTACCACCAGGCCGAGGTCGAGTTCTCGCGCTACAATTTCGAGTACGCCGACACCGACCGCCTGCTGCAGCATTTCCGCGACGCCGAGGCCGAGTGCCAGGCGCTGCTCGAGCACGGCCGCAACGCGGCGATGGCGCTGCCGGCCTACGACCAGTGCCTGAAGGCGAGCCACCTGTTCAACCTGCTCGACGCGCGCGGCGTGATCGGCGTGAACGAGCGCGCCGCCTATATCGCGCGCGTGCGCGCGCTCGCCAAGGCCTGCTGCGAGGCGTGGCTCGTCTCGCGCGAGAGCAAGGCGTAGGGCCATGCACGAGCTGCTGCTCGAGCTGTTCTCGGAAGAGATCCCGGCGCGCATGCAGGCGCGCGCGGCCGACGACCTGAAGCGGCTGGTGACCGAGAAGCTTGCTGCCGCCGGGCTGGTGTTCGAGCGCGCCGGCGCCTTCGTGACGCCGCGCCGGCTGGCGCTGGTGGTCGAGGGCCTGCCGCTGCATACGGCCGACACGCGCGAGGAGAAGAAGGGCCCGCGCGTGGGATCGCCCGACCAGGCGATCCAGGGATTCCTCAAGTCGACGGGCCTCGGCAGCCTGGACCGGTGCGAGAAGCGCACGATCGGCAAGGCCGAGTTCTGGTTCGCGGTCGCCGAGAAGAAGGGCGTCGAGACGGCGGCGGTGCTGCCCGAGCTGCTGGTCCAGGCGATCCATGAGCTGCCCTGGCCCAAGTCCATGCGCTTCGCCGACGCGAGCTTCCGCTGGGTGCGGCCGCTGCAATCCGTCCTCGCCGTGTTCGACGGCAAGCCGCTCGCGGGCGCGCTGCCGCGCGGCGGCTCGCTCGATCCGCTCGCCTTCGACGACGGCACGTCGGGCCACCGCTTCCTCGCGCCGCGGCCGTTCAAGGTGCGCAACTTCGAGGAATATCGCCTCAAGCTGAAGGAAGCGCATGTCGTCCTCGACCGCGAGGAGCGCAAGGCCCTCGTCGAGCGGGAGCTGCAGCGCCTCGCCACGGCGCACGGACTGACCGTGAAAGAGGACCGCGGCCTGCTCGAGGAAGTGGCGGGCCTGGTCGAATGGCCGGTCGTGCTGATCGGCCAGATCGACCCGCGCTTCACCGCCCTGCCGCCCGAGGTGCTCAGCACCTCGATGCGCACGCACCAGAAATACTTCACGCTGATGGCCAGGGGCCGCGTCACGCATTTCGCGCTGGTCGCCAACATGGTGGCGCGCGACGGCGGCAGGGCGATCGTCGCCGGCAACGAGCGCGTGCTGCGCGCGCGGCTCTGCGACGCCGAGTTCTTCTGGGAGCAGGACAAGCGCGCGACGCTGGAAGAGCGCCTGCCGGGCCTCAAGGAGGTCGTGTTCCACGCCAGGCTCGGCTCCGTGCACGACAAGGCCGAGCGCATGGCGACGCTCGCGGCCGAGATCGCGAGGCACGTTCCCGGCTGCGACGCAGACCAGGCGCGCCGCGCGGCCCGCCTCAGCAAGGCCGACCTCGTCAGCGGCATGGTGGGCGAGTTCCCCGAGCTGCAGGGCGTGATGGGCCGCTACTACGCGCTCCACGAGAAGCTGCCCGCGCCGGTGGCCGAGGCGATCGCCGATCACTACGCGCCGCAGGGCCCGAACGACCGCTGCCCGACCGCAGCCGTGTCGGTCGCCGTGGCGCTGGCCGACAAGATCGACACGCTGGTCGGATTCTTCGCCATCGACGAGAAGCCGACCGGCTCGAAGGATCCCTTCGCGCTGCGCCGCGCCGCGCTGGGCGCGATCCGCCTGGCGGTCGAGAACGGCCTGCGCTTCCGCCTGCGCGACGCGATCGACGGCGCGCTGATCGCCTACAAGCGCGTCAACAACCTCGAGCCCGCCTCGCGCGCGAGCCTGCTCGACGAGCTGCTCGCCTTCTTCGCCGACCGGCTCAAGGTGGCGCTCAGGGAAAAGGGCGTGCGCCACGACCTGATCGCCGCCGTGTTCGCGCTCGGCGGGCAGGACGACATCGTCGATCTGCTGGCGCGCGTCGACGCCCTGGCGCGATTCCTCGGCAGCGACGACGGCGCCAACCTGCTGACCGCCTATCGCCGCGCGGCGAACATCCTCAGGATCGAGGAGAAGAAGGACGGCCGCGCCTATGCCGAGGACCCGGACGCCGCGCTGGTGAAGGCGGCCGAGGAGACGGCACTGGTCGCGCGGCTCGAGACCGCGGAGCGCGAGGCCGGTGGCGGCATCGGCCGCGAGGACTATCCCGCGGCGATGTCCGCGCTCGCGCGGCTGCGCGCGCCGGTCGACCTGTTCTTCGACAAGGTGACGGTGAACGTCGACGACGCGGCGCTGCGCGCGAACCGCCTGAAGCTGCTCAACCGCATCCGCCGCACCATGGACCAGGTGGCCGATTTCGGCCGCATCGAGGGCTAGAAAAGGGAAAGGATGGACCACAGAGGCACAGAGACACAGAGATAGGAAAGAGAGGCTCGTGATGCGGTCCAAGCCCGCCGGGTCGTCTTCTCTTTTTTTGTCTTCGTGACCTTCGTGTCCTTCGTGGTTGATCTTCGGATTGAACCACGAAGGACACGAAGGTCACGAAGGGACGAAGAAAGAGGGTGTCATGGCGCCGCTGCGCCGCGCGAAGAACATCTCTTCTCTCCTTTCTTCTCTGTGTCTCCGTGGTTGATCTTCCGACTGAGCAAGCGATCGGGTGACGAGCATGGCGAAGACGAAGAGGCGTAGCGTGAAATCGGCGAAGCCCCGCGCGAAGGCGAAGCCCCGCGCGAAGGCGAAGCCCGCGCGCAAGGCGGTTGCCCGCGCCAAGGCGCCGGCGCTGAAGGCGCGGCCGGTCAAGGCGGCGGCGCGGCCGGCGTCCCC
>JAKLKW010000209.1 GCA_023150455.1 Alphaproteobacteria bacterium
GAAGCGGCCGATGATCGCCGCGTAGCCGGGATAGACGTGCCCGCCGTTGCGCGCGAGGATCGCCGCCCGCTCCGCGCGGTACACCGAAGGCAGCCGGTACCAGGGCAGGTCGGGCCGCTCGTGATGGACGGCGTGCAGGTTGTTGTTGAGATAGACGAGCGCCATCGGCCAGGACGCCTCGACGATCGCGGTGGCGCGCCCCTGGTCGCGCTCCGGCCGGTGCTCGGCGAAGCTGCGCAGCAGCGTCAGCGCCAGGCCGGGATAGGCGAAGAAGCCGACATAGCCCCAGAACGGGACCTCGCACACGACCAGCACCCAATAGAGCACCGGCACCATGAACGCGGCATGCGCGGGCCAGTGCCGCAGCGGACGCCGGTTGCCGCGCGCCAGCGCGCGTTGATCCGCGCGCCGAACATTTGAGTCGGCGGCCGGATCAGCGGCCGCCAGCGCGCGCAACTCGCGCCCGAGGTAAACGGCGACGCACACGGCCGGCCCGACGATCAGCCGGCCGGGCGACGTGGCGCAGATCGCGTAGACCGCCTTGACGGGCGCCGGCAAGCGCGCCCAGTCCTCGGGCACGAGGTAGTTCGACTCCGGGTCGAGGCCCGGGCAGGTCAGCTTGGTCGTGCGGTGATGCGCGAGATGGCTGTCGCGATAGGCGCCGTAGGGCAGCCAGAGCCAGAGGGCCGGCCGCGCCAGCAGCTCGTTCAGCCAGCGCCGGCGCGTCGGATGCCCGTGCAGCACCTCGTGCTGCAGCGAGCCATGCAGGCAAGTGACGTAGGCGCCGGCCGGCAGCAGCAGCCACCAGGGCAAGGAATGATATCCCCAGGTGAGCGCGCCCCAGGCCGTATACACCCCCAGGGCCAGCGTCCAGGTCGGCGCCTCGGTACGCTCGACCCACCCTTCAAGAGTCAAGACGTAAGCCTCCGTTCTTCTTTGTCTTTGCGCGTAGCCGAGTAATGGGCGCAGGGGCAAGGCGTTTTCCCGCACAATCCGCCATTTCTGTCTCTGTTTCGGCCGGATTGTTGCGGAATATGATCCGATGTAGAGTTTTGTGAACAATGAGTTGCCGCGGGAGGCGAATCTGAAGCCGCAGGAATCGGCGCGTATTCCGCCCGGTCGGCGCGACGTGGTCGCGCTGTTCCGCCGGCGCCTGGCGGAGACGATCACGCGCAGCGGCAAGGGGCGCAGCGCCTTCGCCAAGGCGACGGGCGTCGAGCGCTCGACCCTGTCGCAGCTGCTCTCGCCGGACAACGACCGGCTGCCGCGGCTCGACACGCTGGCGTCGATCGCGGCGTCCTGCGGGATCAGCATCGACTGGCTGGTGGGCCTGAGCCAGCGTCCCGACCTCGGCGGCGACGTGGTCGAGGCCGAGCCGATGGAGATCGCGCCGACCGACAACACGCCGCTCGACGAGCGCCTGGCGCGCTGGCACGCCGAGGCCGTCGGCTACAAATGCCGCTACGTTCCGGCCACCCTGCCCGACCTGCTCAAGACCGACGAGGTGATCGAGTACGAGCTGCGCGGCGCGGGCGTCCAGCGCTCCGCGCGCGAGATCGGCAATGCGCACGTGAACCTCGCCTACCAGCGCCGCCCCGACACCGACATGGAAGTGTGCTCCAGCACGCAGTCGCTCGAGGCCTTCGCGCGCGGCGAAGGCGTCTGGCGCGGGCTGCCGGCGGGCGCACGCAAGACGCAGCTCAGGCACATGCTGCAGCTGGTCGACGAGCTGTACCCGACCTTCCGCTGGTTCCTGTTCGACGGCACCGCGCGCCATTCCGTGCCGCTGACGGTGTTCGGGCCGCAGCGCGCCGTCATCTTCGTCGGGCAGATGTATCTCGTCTTCAACGCCACCGAGCAGATCCGCGCCTTGACGCGGCACTTCGACGAGCTGATCCGCGCCGCCGTGGTGCAGCCGCACGAGACCTATTGGCGCCTGCAGGCGATGCTGAACGAGCTCGACCACGCCGCGCCGCGGGCGGGCTAGCGATGCGCCCCGCTTCGCTGCCGATGTACGACCCGCCCGAGCTCCACGAGGCGACCGATGCCTGGTGGCAAGGCCTGGCGCGGCATTTCCGCGCCGCCGGCGTCGCCGACGCGCCCGACCGGCTGACGCGTCCCGCCGACCTGCACGCGCACTGGCGCGACAAGGCGCTGCTGTTCAGCCAGGGCTGCGGCTATCCCCTGACCCACGAATTCGCCGGGCATTGGCAGGTGATCGCGACGCCGTGCTACGCGGCGCCGGGATGCGACGGCGCCGCGTACCGCAGCGTCCTGATCGTGCCGGCGGAGTCGGCCTTGTGGTCGCTCGACCAGCTGCGCGGCTGCACCGCCTGCTACAACAGCGAGGACTCGCATTCCGGCTTCAACGTCCTGCGCGCGACCTTTGCGCCGTTGGCGCGCGATGGCCGATTCTTCGGCAAGGTCGTGCGCAGCTTCGGACACATCAAGAGCGCGGCGCTGGTGCAGGAAAGCGAGGTCGATGTCGCGTCGCTTGACTGCGTCACTCATGCGCTCTTCGCCCGGCACGCGCCGCATCGCCTGGCCGGCACGCGCGTGCTGCACGAAACCGAGCCGGCCCCCGGCCTGCCCTACGTCACCTCGGCGGCGACCGATCCGCAAACGCTGGCGCGCCTGCGCGCAGGCCTCACGGCCGCGCTCGGCGATCCGGCGCTCGAGGACGTGCGCGAGCGTCTGCTGATCGCGGGCGCCCGGCAGCTGCCGGACACGGCCTATCGCGTCATCCCGCGCTTTGCCGAGCGCGCCGCCGGCTGGGGCTATCCCCGCCTGAATTAGCGCCGGGCCTCGATTTACTTTCGCGCGCCCGCCGCGTAGCTTCGCGCATCACCATCGAGGACCCGCCCCATGGCCCGAGACTCCAGCCGCCGCCGCGACCGCCGAGCCGCGCGCGGGCCGAAGCAGCTGCCGTGGCGCGCGGTCGTCAACCCCTACAAGCCGATCGAGGTCCTGTCCGAGGACCAGGTCGAGGCGATCCACGACGCGTCGCTCAGGGTGCTGCGCGACCTCGGCATGGAGTTCCTCGGCGACCAGGCGCTCGACCTCCTGGCCAAGGCCGGCGCCAGCGTCGACCGCGCGGCGCGCCGCGTGCGCTTCGATCCGGCGATGGTCATGGAGCATGTCGGCAAGGCGCCGAAGCGGTTCACGCTGCACGCGCGCAACAAGGCGCACAGCCTCGACATGGGCGGCAACTCGGTCGCCTTCTCCTGCGTCGGCAGCGCGCCGAACTGCGCCGACCTCGACAACGGCAGGCGGCCGGGCAACTACCAGGACTACTGCAACCTGCTGCGCCTCGCGCAGAGCCTCAACATCGTGCATCTGTGCGGCGGCTACCCGGTCGAGCCGATCGACCTGCCCGCGCCGACGCGGCATCTCGACTGCTACTACGGCTACATCACGCTGACCGACCGGGTCTGGCATCCCTACTCGCTCGGCAGCCAGCGCATCGTCGACGCGCTGGAGATGAACTGCATCGCGCGCGGCATCGACCGCGACACGCTGGCACGCGAGCCCGGCCTCATCACCATCGTCAACACCAACTCGCCGCTGCGGCTGGACGGGCCGATGATCGAGGGCCTCGTCGAGATGGCGACGCACGGCCAGGTCGTCTGCGTGACGCCCTTCACGCTGTCGGGCGCGATGGCGCCGGTCACGCTCGCGGGCGCGCTGGTGCAGCAGAACGCCGAGGCGCTGGCGGCGATCGCGCTCTGCCAGATCGTCCGTCCCGGCGCGCCGGTGATGTATGGCGGCTTCACCTCGAACGTCGACATGAAGTCGGGCGCGCCCGCCTTCGGCACGCCGGAATACGCGCGCGCGGCGCTCGCCGGCGGCCAGCTCGCGCGGCGCTACGGCATCCCCTACCGCTCGAGCAACGCCAACGCCTGCACCATCGTCGACGCGCAGGCCGCCTACGAGTCCGAGATGTCGGTCTGGTCGGCGGTGATGGGCCACGCCAACTTGGTGATGCACGCGGCCGGCTGGATGGAGGGCGGGCTGGTCGCCTCGTTCGAGAAGATGGTGGTCGACGCCGAGATCCTGCAGATGATGGCCGAGTTCCTGCAGCCGATCGAGGTGACCGAGGAGACGATGGGCATCGACGCCATGGCCGAGGTCGGGCCCGGCGGCCACTATTTCGGCGCGCAGCACACGCTGGCCCGCTACGAGACCGCCTTCTACAGCCCGATCGTGTCGGACTGGCGCAACTTCGAGACCTGGCGGCTGGACGGCGCCAAGACCGCACTCGACCGCGCCAACGCGATCTACAAGGAGCTGCTGGCGAGCTACGGGCCGCCGCCGCTCGATCCCGGCATCGACGAGGCGCTCAAGGCCTACATGACCCGGCGCAAGGCCGAGCCGATCGCGGCGTGAACGCGCCTATCATCCTTCGAGACGCTCGCTTCGCTCGCTCCTCAGGATGACGGTGTCATTCAAGCTCAATCAAACGCGTCATCCTGAGGAGCCCGCGTTTCGCGGGCGTCTCGAAGGATGATGGGCGCCGGCGTCTCACATCAACCGAATCCCCTTCTCCTCTTCGCCGCGTTCTTCGCCATCTACATCGTCTGGGGCTCGACCTTCCTGGCGATGCGCGTCGCGGTGCAGCACATCCCGCCGACCCTGCTGGCGGCCGGCCGCTGCTTCGGCGCGGGCATCATCCTGCTCCTGCTCGCGGCTGCGCGTCATCAGACCCGCGCCACGCCGGCTCAGTGGCGCAACCTCGCGTTCACCGGCCTGTTCTACTTCGCCGGCAACCAGGGCCTGCTGGCGACCGCGCAGCAGCGCGTGCCGTCGGGCATCGCCGCCCTGTTCATGGCGGCGATCCCGCTGATGATGCCCCTGGTCTGGTACGCCTCGGACCGCGCCCGCCGGCCCGGCCTGCGCACGACGCTGGCCGTCCTGCTCGGCTTCTCCGGCGTCGGCGGCCTGATCGCGGCGCGGCAGGGTTTGCCGGCCGAAGGCGTCGCGCCGCTGGACGCCGCGCTGATGCTCGCCGCCGGCCTCTTCTGGTGCATCGGCACGGTGCTGTCGCGCACGCTCGAGCTGCCGCGGTCGCCGGTCTTCACGGCCGCGGCGCAACTGCTGTGCGGCGGCACGGCGCTGATGCTGATCGGAACGCTGATCGGCGCCTGGGCGGACTTCCGCCCGCCTTCCGTGCCGGCGCCAGCCTGGCTTGGCCTCGTCTACCTGATCGTGTTCGGCTCGCTGATCGGCTTCATGGCTTATGCCTGGCTGATCGGCGTCGTGGCGCCGACGCGCGTCGCGACCTACGCCTTCGTCAATCCGATCGTCGCCGTGCTGATCGGCTGGGCGGTGGCCGGCGAGACGATCGACGCCGCCACGCTGCTGGCGATGGGCGTCATCGTGCTAGCGGTCGCCGTGGTCGTGACGCAGCGATAGACGCCTACGCCGCCTGCACCTCGCGCGTCTTGATGCTGATCTCGGACGTCAGCGTGCGGTGCATCGGGCACTTGTCGGCGATCTCCATCAGCCGGGCGCGCTGCTCGGCCGAGAGGTCGCCTTCCAGCGCGATGTCCCGCTCGATCCGGTCGACCATGCCGGCCTTGGTCTCGCAGTCGGCGCAGTCCTCAGCGTGGATGCGCGAGTGGCGCAGCTGGACCGAGACGCGCCGGAGCGGCCAGTCCTTGCGGGTGGCATACATGCGGATCGTCATCGAGGTGCAGGCGCCGAGCGCCGCCAGCAGGTACTCGTAGGGCCCGGGCCCGCTGCCGCCGCCGCCGAGCGCCACCGGCTCGTCTGCCGCGAGCAGGTGCCGCCCCGTCCTGATCTCCTGCGCGAATCGCCCCATGCCGGTCTCGCGCACGAGGACACCCTGATTCTCCGCCATGCCGCCCTCCCTCTGCCGAAGCCCCCATTCTAGCCCGATCGGTTCGCATCCACCGCAAACGCGAGCGGCGCGGCCTTTCCGGGCCGCGCCGCCATCGGTCCGTCTCGGGCTGGTGTTACGGGACGACCGTCACCGGCGCCGGGGCATAGTAGGCCGGAGCGACCGGGCGATACTGGCCCGTGTACGGGTCGTAGACATAGGCCGGCTGCGGCGGATAGACCGGCGTCGGCACGTACTGCACCTGCGGCTGCGGCTGCGAATAGGCGTTCGAGGCGAGGCCGAGCGCCAGCCCGGCGCCGAAGCCGCCCAGGCCCCAGCCCCAGTAGCCGTGATGCCCATGATGCTTGTGGTGATGATGCTTGTGGTGATGGCCGCCGCCGCCCGCATAGGCGGCGTTGGAGGCGAGGCCGGTCCCGGCGACGGCGAGAACGGCAGCGATGGCGAAGCTGGTGATGATCTTGCGCATGGGTCTTCTCCTCGTTCGGCGATCGGCTGGCAACTGCGATGGGCGTTGCTTCATGTCCGCGAGGATGCGCCCTGCCGTGCCCCGGCGCTGTGAAACGCATCACCTCCAATCGATTGATCCTGCTTGCAAAGTGACCGCCGTCACGGCGCGCGTGACGGCGGACACAGGGCGACGACGCCACGGCGACCCGTTATGATGCGCCGGGAAGGAAGGGGACGCCGATGGTGCGATGCTGCCGCTGGATGTCCGCGCTGCTCTTGATGTCGCTCCTGACGCTCGGCGCCGCGCGGGGGCAGGAGGTCGACCTGCTGCTGGTCCTCTGCGTCGACGGCTCGGGCAGCATCGACGAGGAGGAGTTCCGCCTGCAGCGCCAGGGCTATGCCACGGCGATGACGGACGACCGGGTGCTCGGCGCCATCGGCACGGGCAGGCGCGGCGCGATCGCCGTCGCCTTCGTCGAATGGGGCACGCCGGGCGCGCCCAAGACCGTGCTCGACTGGGCCGTGATCAAGGACCGGCCGTCGGCCGAGGCCTGGGCCGACCGGCTGCTGGCGCAGCCGCGCGGCATGCAGAGCTACAACGCGATCGGCGACGCGCTGATGCACGCCACCGACATGATCAAGGCGGCGCCGCTCCGCAGCGACGAGGCGGTGATCGACCTCTCGGGCGACGGGCCGGACCTGCGCAGCCTGGTGCCGGCCCAGGTCGCGCGCGACCGCGCCGTGGCCGCCGGCATCACCGTGAACGCGCTCGCGATCTACAAGGGCGGCACGGTCAGCGGCACCGGGGGCGAGGCGCTCGACCTGCACTACGAGCGCGTCGTGATCGGCGGGCCCGGCGCCTTCGTCGAGATCGCCAAGGACTACAAGGATTTCGGCCGCGCGATCCTGAACAAGCTGGTGCGCGAGATCGCGAGCGGACCGCAGACGACGCGCACCGCCGCGACATCCGAGGGCAAATGAGCGACAAGACGCTGACCGCCGCCCCCTTCACCGCCGCCGACGTCGAGATCATCGAGCGCAAGACGCTGTTCCAGGCCTATTTCCGCATCGACCGCTACCGCGTGCGCCACCGCCTGTTCGCCGGCGGCTGGTCTGGCGAGGTGATGCGCGAGGTGTTCGAACGCGGCCACGCCGCCGCCGTGCTGCCCTACGACCCCGGCCGCGACCTCGTGCTGCTGGTCGAGCAGTTCCGCGTCGGCGCGCTGTCGGCCGGCCGCCGGCCCTGGGTGATCGAGGTGCCGGCCGGCATCATCGAGGAGAACGAGACGGCCGAGGAGGTCGTGCGGCGCGAGGTGGTCGAGGAGGCCGGCGTCGCGGTCGGGGCGCTCGAGCTGATGTACGATTTCCTCGCCACGCCGGGCGGCTCGTCCGAGAGCTGCGCCCTCTATTGCGGCAAGGCGGACCTCGCCGCGGCCGGCGGCATCCACGGGCTGCCGGAGGAGCATGAGGATATCCGCGTGCTGGTCATGCCCTCGGACGCGGCCATCGGTCTCATGGGCGAGGGCCGGGTTGAGAACGCGACCGCCATCGTCGCGCTGCAATGGCTGGCACTGAACCGCGACCGGCTGCGCCGGGCCTGGTCCTGACTCCCCCGGTCGCGACACCCCAGTGGAGAGCGCCATCATCCTGCTGCTGGCCGGCGCCGGGCTCGCCGGCGGCGTCGTCACGGCGATCGTCGGCGGATCGTCGCTGATCACCTTCCCTGCCCTCCTGGCCGCCGGGCTGCCGCCGGTGCTCGCCAACGCGTCGAGCACGGTCGCGCTCACGCCCAGCAACCTGGCGGCCGCCATCGCCGACCGCGAGAGCA
>JAKLKW010000210.1 GCA_023150455.1 Alphaproteobacteria bacterium
GGCGTGTTCCGATCCCGAACAAACCGCTCCAGTCGTTCACGATCAGCCGCGCTGATCGGAATTCGCTCGATCTTCCTCATCGGCGCAGACTCGCAGGTCCGCACCGATTTGTGAATCCTTCGTCAGGTTCGGAACACTAGCGCGACTGCGGGCGCGACTGCTCCACCCGCTGCAGCACCGGCGCTACGCCGGTTGCCCGGGCCTGGTAGAGCTCGGCGAAGGGCGACTGCGCGAGGCGGTGCAGCCTGGTGAAATGCCAGGACGCCCAGACCGTGAACAGGGGCGCGAAGATGAAGGCCATCAGCATCATCGGCACTTCCCAGCCGAGCCAGATCGCGATGGGCAGGACCAGCGTCGCGTCGTCGGCGTCGAAGCCCAGGAAGCATCCCAGTTCGGCCGCGCGCGCGCCCTTGATCTCCTCGATCGCCATCACGAGCCACAGGTTGAGCGCGATGGCGATGCCGGCGACGGCACCCATGGGGATGGCCCAGTAGCCGAAGCTGTGGCCGTCGCGCAGGCCGATGCCGATCGCGACGAAGGCCAGCGAATTGCAGAAGGCGTCGCTGAAGAGGTCGTATCGATGCCCGCTGGGGGACATCCTGCCGGTCATGCGCGCCAGTTCGCCGTCGGCGCGGTCGAGGAACATCGAGAACACGAACACCGCGGCGCCGAGCTGCGCCCAGGGCCATTCGCCCATGGCGATGAGCCCCGCGGCCGCGATCCCGGTGAACAGGCGCGCCGTGGTGATCTGATTCGGCGATACCTGGGTTCGCGCCAACGGACGCACGCCCACGCGCACGATACGATGGATCCAGGTGTTGTGGCTCATGTCCCCCGACGGCGAATTCTAGATGCGAACCGGCCCCGCCGTTCCACGGAGGGGCCGGTCAGCTTGTTAGCTAACTTACATTAAGATGTTTTCGTTCTGTCTCGCAACCGTAATCCGTAGTTCTTCCCAGGCGGGCTGCAAGCCGCGCCGGGCGTCACTTGGCCGCCTGGACCATGATCTCGACCTTGTAGGCCGGGCCGGCCAGCTTGGCCTCGACCGTCGCGCGGGCCGGCGCGTTGCCGGGCGACACCCACGCATCCCAGACCTCGTTCATCTGCGACCAGGTCGAAATGTCCGTAAGCCAGATGTTGGCCGACAGCAGCTTCGACTTGTCGGTGCCCGCCTTGGCCAGCAGCTTGTCGATCTTGGCCAGGATCTGCTTCGTCTGCCCCTTCACGTCCTGCGACGTATCGTCGGCGACGAGGCCCGCCAGGTAGACGGTGTTTCCGTTCACCACGGCCTGGCTCATGCGCGGGCCGGGATCGATGCGTTGGACGGTCATGGCTGCTCTCCTCCTCTGGGGTGATGCTTGGTTGGCGACGGTGGGTCCGGCGGCGCTCGCGCCGCGGATCATCCCGGGCGATTCGACGCGCCCGGCGCCCGGGACGCAAGGAAGTCCTTGAAGCGCCGTGCGACCTCGGGCGGCGCGATGGTCGGGCGCCCCAGCTTCGCGATCGAGCCGGGGGCGATGCGCGCATGGAGCAGGCGCGGGCCGTCGCCGCCGAGCGCCTCGGCCAGCGCGTCGCGGAACCCGGCCGCGGTGTCGACCGAGTCGGCGCCGGCATAGCCGCAGGACAGCGCAATGCGGGCGAAGTCGACGCTGCTCGAGACGGTCGCCTGCCCGCCGGTGGAGTCGTGCACGCCGTTGTCGAGGACGACATGGATCAGGTTGCGCGGCGCGTAGGCGCCGATCGTCGCGAGCGAACCCAGCTTCATCAGGGCGGCGCCGTCGCCGTCGAGCACCACCACCGGCCGCGTCGCGTTCATGGCCACGCCCAGCCCCATGCCGCTGGCGCACCCCATCGAGCCGACCTGGTAGAGATGCTGCGGCCGGTCGGCGAGGGTGAACAGCTCGCGGCCGCACTTGCCCGTGGTCGCGATCACTGCCGCCGCGTCGGGAATCGCCGCCAGCAGCGCCTCCAGCAGGTCGTAGCGGCCCGGCAGCCGCCCGTGCTCGCGCCGATCGCGGTAGGCGCCGCTCGGGCGCAGAGGGGGCGGCGCGGTGCTCAGGCCATCGTCGCGCACGCTGTCCTTGGCCATGATCAAGGCGGCCGGCAGTTGACGCCGGTCCATGCTTTGTATGGTAAACTCAATCGCGTCCTGGACGTCCTTCGCTTCGGTCGGGAACACGCGATGCTCGATCCGGATGGTGTCGAGCAGCGCGCCCGTGATCTGGCCCATCAGTTCGTGCTGCGGCTCGTCCTTGATGCTCGGCTGGCCGCGCCACGTGACGATCAGGAGGGTCGGGATGCGAAAGGGGAAATTTAGTGAAGTCAGCGGGTTGACGGTGTTCCCTAAACCGGAGTTCTGACACATGACGACGGTCTGTCGCCCGGCAAGCCACGCGCCGGCGGCGATCGCCACGGCCTCGCCCTCCGAGGCAGCCGCGACATAGTCCAGCCGTGGATGGGCGCTTGCGCGATTGATAAAGGGGGTCAAGAACGAGCAGGGAACCCCTGTATAGAAACCGAAACCGCGCTCCAGCGCGGGCTCGATAAAGTCATCGGCTGCGATCATCGGGCTGTGGCGTGGGCCTAGAGGAAGTTGCGGGCCTTGGCGAGGTCGAAGGCGTCGTCCACGTCGAGCCAGTGCCCGGTGATGTATTGCACCCGGACCCGGTGCCCGCCGGCGACCAGGCGGTTGAACAGGTCGGGCATGTTCGCCGCGCCGAGGGTGCCGTCGGCGCGCATGGCGGCCAGCTCGTGCCGCGCCAGGGCCGCCCCTTCGGCGCTCAGCTTGGCCAAGCCGACCCACTCGCCGTGGATCGCGGCATCGGGCAGGTCGCTGGCGGCCCGGACGAGGTCGACCGTGTCCTCGTCGAGGTAGCCGGCGGAGAACGGCCGGCTGCAGGTGATGTGATCGTGCACCATGCCGGGCCCGATGCGCCGGCGTTCGCGCCACAGCGCGTCGGCGACGACCACGATGTCGCCGTCGGCCTCCAGCAGCCGGTCGAGGATGTAGCGGCGGAACAGGATGTCGCCATAGGTGATCAGGCATGGCCCGACCAGGCGCTTCTCGGCCAGCGCCAGCGAGGCGCATTCCCCGGTCGAGGCGTAGGCGTCGTTCGGCACGAGCTCGATCGAGGGCAGGTCGACCGCTTCCTTGCGGTAGCCGACCACGACGCTGACCTGGCGGATGCCGCTGTCCTTCAGCGTCGAGATCTGCCGGCGCAACAGCGGCTGGCCGCGCACGTCGATCATGCATTTCGGCCGGTCGGCCGTCAGCTCGCCGAGCGCCGCGCCGCGCGACGCGGCCAGCACGACGGCCGCCGTGTCGCTGCCCGGCTGCGGCAGATAGCGCCGCTCGGCCTCTGCCAGCTCCGGATTGCCGGAGAGCTCGAACACGTCCTTGACCGAGGCGATGCCGCCTTCGACCCCGACCAGCGTCTCGCTCGCGGCGATCTTGCGGCTGACCTCGCGCATCGCCGTGATCGCCGCGCGCACGTTGTGGTTGGCCCAGATAACGCACGAGATGCCGGCGGCGCGATAACGCTCGGTCGGCGTCGCGTGGTACATCGTGGGCACGATCACCACCGGGCAGCGATTTCCCCATTCCTTGCAGAAGGCGAATATCTCGTCGGCGGTCGAGCGCTTGGAATGGATCAGGATGCCGTCGGCGCCGGCGCGATGATAGGCGTCGGCCCGGCGCAGGGCCTCGTCCAGGCCCCAGCCCGAGATCAGGGCCTCGACGCGCGCCACCAGGCAGAAGTCGGGATCGCTCTGGCTGTCCTTGCCGGCCTTGATCTTGCCGCAGAACTCGTCGATGTCGGCGAGCGGCTGGCCGTCGCCGATGAACGAGTTGGTCTTGGGGAACAGCTTGTCCTCGATGCACACGCCGGCGATGCCGCGCTGGCACAGCTTCTTCACCAGGCGGCGGACGTTGTTGAAATTGCCGTAGCCGGTGTCGCCGTCGACGAGGATCGGAATCGTCGTGGCGTCGGCCATGAACTCCAGCACTTCGAGCACCTGGGTCCACGACGCCTCGTTGTTGTCGCGCACCCCGAGCGCGGCGGACATCGACAGGCCCGAGGCCCAGATGCCCTTGAAGCCGGATTCCTCGACGATGCGCGCGGACAGCCCGTTGTGCGCCTCCATGAGGAAGGCGAGCTCCGGCGACAGCAGCGCGCTCTTGAGCGCCGCCGCCTTGCTCCGCGGCCCCTGGCCCGATTCCGGCCGCGCCGGTTCTCGAAGCGAAAGCGTCATGGAAAGTCCCGGATCTGGTGGGGGTTCAGTTGGTGGCGGTCCTGCTGTGGCCCAGCTCGGCCGTCTTCTCGTCCATCTTCGCGATCAGCTGCTCGACGCCGGCGTTCTTGATCACCGCCGTGTATTCCGAGCGGCGCGTGGCGACCTCGCTGATGCTGCTCTTGTAGAACACGTCGACGATGCGCCAGCGACCGCCGTCCTCCTGCATCACGTAGTCGATGTCCTCGGTCGCGCCCGAGCTGCGGACGAACTGGGCCTTGACCCGCGTGAGGCCGTTGGAGACCGGGGCGCTGCCGGCGATCCGGAACGTCTCTCCCGAATATCCGTCCAGTCGCGAGGCATGCACGGCGACGGTGTAGCGCGCGAAGGCGTCGACCAGCCGCTGCTGTTGATCGGGCGTGGTCTGCTTCCAGGCGCCGCCGACGGCAACGCTGACCATGCGCGGCAGGTCGTAGGCTTCGACGATGGCCGGTGCCAGCTTCTGAAAGCGGCCCTGGTAGCCGAGCTGCTTTGCGTTCTTCATCGTGTCCATCATCGCGCTGCCGAGCTTCTCGATGACGGCGACGGGCGGCGAGGCTTGGGCCGTTTGCGGCGCGGATTGTTGCGCGAGGCTTGCGGTGCCGGCGATGCAACAGGCAAGGAACCCGGCCAAAAGGCTTGGGACCAGGCGAAACGTCATTTTCAAGGCTGACTCCCAGATCAAACGACCGTCACGGCAGCGCTCGCGCTCGGCGGAACATATCCCTGCCGGACGTTCATCCCGCCGCCACCGACGCCAATGCGGCGCCGATCCGCAAGCAGGCACACCATCGTCCCCCTGACGCCGGCCGAGAGAATGACACCCTCTGGCGCAACGGAATTACGGCTATTTACACCGGAGGTCCAGGCGCCGCAACCGGAACGCCGCATGGCGGCCGGGGTTGCCTTTTCGCCGCCGGGATCGCGGCGGTGGAATTCGGCGCGCAACTCTGGCACGAATGGTATTGGGGCGGCCCGGGGGGCTGGATAATATGACACTGTCGATCGCCGGTCGATGCGAACGCACCGGCATGCTGGGCGTGGCGATCGCGTCGTCGAGCCCCTGCGTCGCGGCCCGCTGCGCCTTCGCCCGGGCGGGCGTGGGGGCGGTGCTGAGTCAGAACATCACCGATCCACGCCTCGGCCCGCGTGCCTTGGATTTGATGCAGTCGCGGTTTGTCGCGCCCGAGGCGCTGCGGCGCCTGCTGGCGGAGATCGGTCCAGCGGCGGCATTCCGCCAGCTGGTGCTGGTCGACGCGAGCGGCGATTCGGCCGTTCACAACGGCGTGCGCGCGCTGGGAACCCACGCATCGGCGCGCGGCACCGATTGCGCGTCCGCGGGCAACCTCCTGGCCAATTCCGGCGTGCCGCAGGCCATGATCGCCACGTTCATGGCCGAGCCCGGCCTGCATCTCGCCGAGCGGTTGCTGCTGTCGCTCGAGGCGGGGTTGGTCGGCGGCGGCGAGGCCGGGCCGGTCCGCTCCGCGGGGCTGCTCGTGGTCGACCGCCAGCCCTGGCCGCTCGTCGATCTGCGCTGCGACTGGGAGGAAGCGCCGGTCGGCCGCCTGGCGCAGGCGTGGAACGTGTACAAGCCGCAGATGGACGACTACGTCACGCGCGCGCTCGATCCCCCCGCGGCGCCGAGCTTCGGCGTGCCCGGCGATCCCTAGGACGCGCGCGGGCCGAATCTAGCCCGGCTTGTCGTCGGGGATATCGTTCTTGCCGGAGTTGTTCTCGTCGGTGTCGAGCAGCCGGCGAAGCTTTCGGTGCTCGAGATAGGACCAGGCGACCAGTCCCGGCAGACCGGTCATCAATTCGCGCACGCGCTTGACGACGGCGAGGCCGAGCGCCGCGTTGGGCGGAATGCCGAGCACGTGGCCCAGCAGCATGATGCCGCCTTCCTGAAGGCCGAGGCCGCCCGGCATGAAGAACGACGCGCTGCGCACGGCGGCGGTCAGGCTTTCGATGATGTAGGCGACGTCCCAGCCGATCGGATAGCCCATCAGCCGCATGATCAGCCAGGTCTCGAACACGCGCAGCGCCCAGCCGGCGAGCTTGAGGCAGAAGGCGATGAAGACGTCGAGTCCGCGCCGGTGCAGCTCGACGATCTGCTGGTCGAGCGAGTGCACGCCGCCGGCGAGCGTGCGCAGCTTCTCGTCCTGGCGCGCGACGCGCCCGACCAGGCGGGCGAGCAGGCCGAACAGGCCCAGGCGCGGCAGCATGTGCAGCACCGATACCAGCAGGGCGCCGACCAGCAGCGCGACGGTGAAGGCCGCGACCGGCTCGGAGAAGCCGGTCTGCGCCAGCAGCAGGCCGAGGCCGGCGAACGAGAAGACGGCATGGGCCAGGAGCGCGAGGGTGAAATCGACCACCGTGGCGGCGCCGGCGGTCGAGCGCGGCAGGCCGTGGCGCTTGGCCGCCAGGCGCGCGCGCACCACGTCGCCGCCGACCTGCGCCACCGGCAGCAGCGAGTTGACCGACTCGCCGACCCAGCGTTCCGCCAGCATGTCGAGCGGCGGCGGCCGCTGGCCGGCCGGAAAGAGCTGGCGCCAGGCCACCGCGTCGAGCAGCATCGGCACGAAGCGGTAGAGGCTGACCCACAGCATGCCCCAGCCGACGGCGCTGAGTGCGCCGCCGATCTTGTCGAAGCCTTCCGACCCGATCAGCCCCAGCACGAAGAACAGGCCCAGGGCCCACAGGACGTAGGTGGCGAATTTCATGGAGCGGCGGCCCGACGACGCTGCTGTTGGCAAGGTCCCGCCGATTCGGGACATCCGAACCGGCTGACTAGCGGGACATTAAGGCAAAACCGAGACGCGCGCCGGTGGCCTTGGCGTGGCGCGGAGGCAGGCACGCGCGGCGGTCATGTGGCGCGTGGACAGCCTGCGAAGCATTACCTAGAGTGCGCCGCCGACGAACCCGGTCATGCCCTGGAAAGCCGCCCGCCCATGCGCCTCTCCCAGTACTTCCTGCCCACGCTCAAGGAAACCCCCGCCGAAGCGCAGATCGTCTCGCATCGGCTCATGCTGCGCGCGGGCATGATCCGGCAGTCCTCCGCCGGCATCTATTCCTGGCTGCCGCTGGGTTTCCGCGTGCTCAAGAACATCGAGCGGATCGTGCGCGAGGAGCAGGACGCGGCCGGCTGCCAGGAAGTGCTGATGCCGACCATCCAGCCGGCCGAGTTGTGGCGGCAGAGCGGGCGCTACGACGACTACGGCGCCGAGATGCTGCGCATCAAGGACCGGCACGACCGCGACATGCTGTACGGGCCGACCAACGAGGAGCAGATCACCGAGATCTTCAAGGCCTACAACCGGTCCTACAAGCAGCTGCCGAAGCTGCTCTATCACATCCAGTGGAAGTTCCGCGACGAGGTCAGGCCGCGCTTCGGCGTGATGCGCGGGCGCGAGTTCCTGATGAAGGACGCCTACTCCTTCGACCTCGACTACGCCGGCGCCGAGCGCGCCTATCGCAAGTTCTTCGTGGCCTATCTGCGCACCTTCGCGCGGATGGGGCTGAAGGCGATCCCGATGCGGGCCGAGAGCGGCCCGATCGGCGGCGACATGAGCCACGAGTTCCAGATCCTGGCCGAGACCGGCGAAAGCAAGGTCTACTGCCACAAGGACTTCCTGAAGTTCGACCCGCTACAGGGCGCGGTCGACTATGACGGCGACCTGAAGCCGCTGGTCGACCGCTGGACCAGCCTCTATGCCGCGGCCGACGACAAGCACGACCCGGCCAAGTGCCCCGTCGCCGCGGGCGACCTCTTGGAGGCGCGCGGCATCGAGGTCGGGCACATCTTCTACTTCGGCACC
>JAKLKW010000211.1 GCA_023150455.1 Alphaproteobacteria bacterium
GAAGAAGGTGAACAGGTCGTCGACCTTGAACTCCTTGAACAGCTCGGTCTGCCGCGCGAGCGAGGTCATGAGGGCGAGGAAGGCGCGCATGCGGTAGAGCGTGCCGACGAAGTCGGCATGGGTCGCGACCAGGATCGCCTTCTCCGCATGCTCGCCCTTGGCGAACAGCACGAAGGGCGGCGGGTAGGGCTTGCCGACGATCTGCAGGTTGAGCTGGTTGGTGAACTCGATGCGCGAGCGACGGTCATAGATCGGCAGCGGCTTGGCGCGCGCGACGTATTCCTCGCGCGTGACCTTGTTGGGATAGTAGTAGCCCGCGTGGTTGTCCTTCTTGCCGCCGGCTTCGGGCGGCGAATCGCCCTTGGCCGGCGCGTCGGTCTTGGCGGGCTCTTCGGTCTTCGCCGGCGCCTGCGACTGGTCCGCGGGTGCGGTTTGCGCCGCCACGGGGCCCGCCGCCACCGCAGCCGCCGCCAGGAAAGCAAGAGCCGCGAGCATCGCGTAGCGCATCCGTTTCTCCCCTCGTCTGCCGCGCCGCCGGCGGCGCGCCCGCGCTAAAGACGGCGCGACTGGTATCCCTGGCGGGCGAAGCTATACTGGCGACCGTTCGACGGTCAATTTCCCCGGGCAGTTTCCAGGTCCCTTTCCAATGGCATTCGAGAAGATCGCGATCGTCGCCGCGCGCGGCGAAGCCGCCCAGGCGGCGCTGGCGGCGCTGCAGGCGCGCTATCCGCACGTGAGCGAGCGCGAGGCCGACGTCATCGTCGCGCTCGGCGGCGACGGCTTCATGCTCGAGACGCTGCACGCGCACATGACGCGCGGCGTGCCGATCTACGGCATGAACCGCGGCACGGTCGGGTTTTTGATGAACGAATACCGCGAGGACGGGCTGCTGGAACGGCTGAACGCGGCCTCGTCCGTCAAGCTCAATCCCCTGAAGATGAGGGCACGCAGCGTGCGCGGCACGGTGGTCGAGGCCTATGCCGTGAACGAGGTGTCGCTCCTGCGCGAGACGCGCCAGGCGGCCAAGCTCATCATCACCGTCGACGGCGTGCAGCGCATCCCGGAGCTGATCTGCGACGGCATCCTCCTGTCGACGCCCGCCGGCAGCACGGCCTACAACCTCTCGGCGCACGGGCCGATCCTGCCGTTGAACGCCAGCGTGCTGGCGCTGACCCCGATCAGCGCCTTCCGCCCGCGGCGCTGGCGCGGCGCGCTGCTCGACCGCACCGCGCGCGTCGAGATCGACATCCTGGAGAGCGACAAGCGCCCGGTCAGCGCCGTGGCCGACATGACCGAGGTGCGCGACGTGTCGAAGGTCAAGATCCGCTGCGACCGCAAGATGGCGATGAACCTGCTGTTCGACCCGGACCAGCACCTGAGCGAGCGCATCCTGAAGGAACAGTTCCTGGTCGCCTGACGCGCACGGATGAGCACGGTCGAAACCGCACGCCTGATCCTGCGTCCGTTCACGCCCGACGACATTCCCGCCTATGCCGCGATCCGCGCCAAGCCGGAGGTCGTGCGCTTCCTTTCGTCGCGCCCGGACCAGGCGCGCGCGGACGCCGAGCGCATCGTGCCGTATTTCGCCGGGGAATGGGCCAGGCGCGGCTACGGGCCCTGGGCCGCGATCGACAAGGAGACCGGCATGCTGCGCGGGCATCTGGGCCTGCGCTTCCTGCCCGAGTTCGGCGAGACCGAGATCCTCTACATGCTGGACAGCGCCGTCTGGAACCGCGGCTACGCCAGCGAAGGCGCCGCCGCCGCGCGCGACTTCGCGTTCGGCCGCCTCGGCCTCGCGCGCGTCATCGCGATCGCCCTGCCCGAGAACCGCGCCTCGACGCGCGTGATGGAAAAGACCGGGCTGCGCTACGAGCGCATGGCCGAGTTCAAGGGATTCCAGGTCAAGTACTACGCGCTGGAGCGGACCGGGTATCCCCATCCTTCGACAAGTTCAGGATGAGGATACCCTCTCGTCCGCGCTCGACCTCGCCCCCAAGCCTGTCGAAGGGCGACGTCAGCCTACTTCGCCGGCTTCACCTCGTACGCCAGGGTGTACTCGTCGGTGCGCGGCGCGTAGGAGAGGCCCTTCTTCATGGCCCAGGCGTTGATCTGGTAGTGCAGCGGGATGATGCCGAGATCGCCGATGGCGATCTCGCACGCCTCGGCCAGCAGCTTCTCGCGCGCCGCGTCGTCGACCGTGGCCATCGCCTTCTCGAGCACCGCGTCCATCTTCGGGTTCGAGTAGCGGCCGCGGTTCGACGGGCCCCAGCCCTTCTCCTTGTTGTAGGTCGCGAGCAGCGACTTCAGCGGCGACGAGGTCTCGCCGGTCCCCGAGCCCCAGCCGACCAGCATCAGGCTGAACTCCAGCTTCGATCCGCGCGAGAAGAACACGTTGCTCGGCATCGCTTCGACCTTCGAGTCGATGCCGGCGCGGGTCAGCATCTGCGCGATGGTCTGCGTGATCTTCTCGTCGTTGATGTAGCGGTTGTTCGGCGTGTGGATGGTCAGCCCGAAGCCGTCCTTCCAGCCCGCCTCGGCCAGAAGCTTCTTCGCGCCCTCGAGGTCGAAGGCGTCGGGCTTGAGCTTCTTCGAGGTGCCGAAGAACCCGTCGGGCAGCAGCTGCCCCGCTTCCAGCGCCTCGCCTTCCATGACGCGCTCGACGATCGCCTTGCGGTTGATCGCCTTGGAGATGGCGCGGCGCACCCGCACGTCCTTGAGCGGGTTCTTGTCGATCGGCTTGCCGGCCTTGTCGGTCACGAAGGGCGACTTGTCGCGGTTGCTGTCGACATGCAGGTAGATGATCCGGTTGCCCACCACGCGCGCGACGGTCAGGTCCTTGTTGGCCTTGATGCGGGCCATGTCCTGCGTCGGCACGACCTCGATCATCTGCACGTCCCCGGCCAGCAGCGCCGCCACGCGCGAGGAGTCGTTGCTCAAGAGCCGCATCGTCACCTTGTCCCAGGCGGGCTTCGGCCCCCAGTAGCTCTCGTTCCGCTGCAGCACGATGCGGTCGCCGCGCTTGAACTCGACCAGCTTGAACGGCCCGGTGCCGATCGTGGCCTTGCCGCTGTCGTAGTCGGCGGTCGTGGCGTTGGCGCCGGCCTTGTGCGACACGATGAAGATGTTCGAGATGTCGGTCGGCAGCAGCGGGTACGGCCCCTTGGTCTTGAAGCGGACCGTGTAGGGATCGACCACGATGGTCTCGGCGATCGATGCCAGGTAGATGCTGTACGAGGACGGGCTGTTCGGCACGTTGGGCGCGCGTTTGACGGTGAAGGCCACGTCCTCGGCCGTGAAGTCGGAGCCGTCGTGGAACTTCACGCCCTTGCGCAGCTTGAACTCCCAGGTCGAGTCCTCGAGCGGCTTCCACGACTCGGCCAGGCCCGGCTTCAGCCGCTGCTTCTCGTCCTGGTCGACCAGCGTGCCGAAGATGTGCTTCGCGATGTTGCTGTTGGGCGAGAGGTTGTGATAGTGCGGGTCGATCGACGTCACCTCGGCGGCCAGCCCCATCGAAAGTTCCGCCGCATTGAGCGGACCGGCGCCGAACGCCACTGCCGCAGCGATCACCGCCGCGCCGGCGGTCCGGCGCAACCTGATGCTCCCCGACATGCCTTAGCCCTCCATGTTCCCGATCGACATTGGTTGACGGCCGCCATCGCATGGGCGGCGCGGCGCGATTATGGCGCGAGTCCAGCCGGGCGCCTAGTGCCGGCGTTCGCCGATCGGGGGCGCCGCGCCGCGGCCGCCATGCGGACATCGGCTCGCATCGCCGGGGCGCAGATGTCCCATGCGGGCCGGCTTCTTCCCCGCCGCGGCGGAACCGGGCATACTCGCGCGCCGCAAGTCGAGGGAAGGCCCGAGCGACCGCACCATGACCCAGCCGAGCGCCGCCAGCCGCGCGATGATCGAGCGGCTGATCTCCTTCGACACCACCAGCCGCGACTCCAACTTGGCCCTGATCGATTTCGTGCGCGACCACCTGGCGCGCCACGGCATCGCCAGCGAGACGGTGCCGAGCGAGGACGGGTGCAAGGCCAACCTGTTCGCCACGATCGGCCCCACCGACCGTGCAGGCGTCGTGCTGTCGGGCCATACCGACGTCGTGCCGGTCGACGGCCAGCCCTGGGACAGCGATCCGTTCCGGCCGGTCGAGCGCGACGGGCGCCTGTACGGCCGCGGCACCTGCGACATGAAGAGCTTCGTCGCCGTCTGCCTCGCCCTCGTGCCCGAGATGGTGGCGGCCAACCCGCGCCTGCCCATTCATCTCGCCTTCTCGTACGACGAGGAGGTCGGCTGCAGGGGCGTGCGCCGGCTGATCGACCTTCTGGTCCGGCGCGGCTTCCGCGCCCAGGCCTGCATCGTCGGCGAGCCGACCGGCATGCGCGTGGTCGTCGGGCACAAGGGCAAGAAGAGCTGGAAATGCGTGGTGCACGGGCACGAGGCGCACTCCTCGCTCACCCATCTCGGCGCCAACGCGGTCGAGGCGGCGGCCGAGGTCGTCACCAGGCTCAAGGCGATGGCGCGGCGGTTCCGCGCTGAAGGCCCGTTCGACCCGATGTTCGAGCCGCCCTACACCTCGGTCCATACCGGCACGATCCACGGCGGCACGGCGCTCAACATCGTGCCGCTGCGCTGCGAGTTCGACTTCGAGTTCCGCCACCTGCCCGGCGACGACCCCGACGCGCTGTTCGCCGAGATCAAGGACTTCGCCGAGCGCGAGGTGCTGCCCGAGATGCGCGCGGTGCGGCCGGATGCCGGTTTCGACTGGCAGGAGCTGAGCTGGATCCCGGGCCTGAACACGCGCGAGGACGACGAGGTCGTCGCCTTCGCCAAGACGCTGACCGGGGCCAACGCCGTGTCGAAGGTGGCGTTCGGCACCGAGGCCGGGCTGTTCCAGATGGCCGGCATTCCCACCATCGTCTGCGGCCCGGGCAGCATCGAGCAGGCGCACAAGCCGAACGAGTTCATCGCGCTCGACCAGGTGGCGCAGTGCGAGGCGATGCTGCGCCGGATGATCCGGCGCGTCTCCGCGGTGCCGGCATGACCGGCCGGTCCGGCGGCGGCACCTCGACCGGCAGCAGGGCCGCGGCCGCGGCGGCGGCGCCGGTCGAGATCGAGGCACCCGACATCTCGTCCTTCCGCGAGGGCAACACCGGCATCCCGTACCTGACGGCGTGGGACAGCGGCGCGCCCGGCCCGCACGTCATGCTGACGGCGCTGGTGCACGGCAACGAGCTGTGCGGCGCGCACGCGCTCCTCTACCTGGCGCAGCACGGGATCCGCCCGCGCCGCGGCAAGGTGAGCCTGGGGTTCTGCAACGTCGAGGCCTATCGCCGCTTCGATCCGGCCAACCCGAGCGCCTCGCGCTATGTCGACGAGGACTTCAACCGGCTTTGGAGCCCGGCCGTGCTGGACGGCGAGCGCACCTCGGTCGAGCTGCGCCGCGCGCGCGAGCTCCGGCCCTATGTCGAGACGGTCGACTTCCTGCTCGACATCCACTCGATGCAGACCACGGCGCGCCCGCTGGTGCTTTCGGGACCGCTCGACAAGGGCCTGGCGCTCGCGCGCAAGGTCGGCGTGCCCGAGCTGATCGTCGTGGACGAGGGCCACGCCGCGGGACGGCGCATGCGCGACTACGGCCGCTTCGGCGACGCCGCCAGCGCGAACAATGCGCTGCTGGTCGAGTGCGGCCAGCACTGGATGCGCGCATCCGTCGACGTGGCGATCGAATCCGCGTTGCGCTTCCTGGTCGCGACGGCGGCGGTCGACGCGGCGGACGCGCGCCCGCACCTCGCCCGGCGGCCGCCTCCGGCGCCGCAGCGCGTCATCGAGGTGACCGCGGCCGTGACCGTCGGCACGACGGAATTCGCCTTCACGCAGGACTATATCGGCCTCGAGGTGATCGCCGCCGCCGGCACGACGATCGCGCGCGACGGCGGAACGGAGATCCGCACGCCCTACGACAATTGCGTGCTGATCATGCCGTCGAAGCGCCTGGTGCCGGGGCAGACCGCCGTGCGGCTGGGCCGGTTCGCCGGTTGATCGCGCTTCGCGTCGCGCTGACCCTGCTGCTCGGCGCCGCGGGCGGCGCGGTCTGCTGGCACTGGAACACGCCGCTGCCCTGGATGATCGGCGCGATGACGGTCACGACGGCGGCGGCGCTGTCGGGCCTGCCGGTGCGCAGCTACGGGACCTTCCGCACCGTCATGATCGCGCTCCTGGGCGTGCTGCTCGGCAGCAGCTTCACGCCGGCCCTCCTCGGACAGATCGCGCTCTGGCCCGTCACGATGGCCGGATTGCTGATCTACAGCGTCGTCACCCAGACCGCGGGACTCGCCTACTTCAAGACCGTCGCGCGCGCCGACACGCCGACGGCGTTCTTCGCGGCCGCGCCCGGCGGCCTGACCGAGATGATGGTTCTCGGCGGGCAGATGGGCGGCGACGAGCGCGCCATCGTGCTGACGCACGCGATCCGCATCCTCGTGGTCGTCTTCGTGATCCCGATCTGGTTCCGGCTGTTCTCGGACTACGACCAGGTCGCGCGCGCCGCCAGCGACGTGGCGCTGCTCTCGGTGCCGTGGACCGAGATGCTGAAGCTCGTCGCCTGCGGCGTGGTCGGAGCGGTGGTCGGCGTGCGGCTGAGGCTGCCGGCCGCCACGATGCTGGGCCCGATGTTCGCCAGCGCGATCGCGCACATGACCGGCTTGACCGCGGCGCGGCCGCCGGTCGAGCTGGTCTCCGCAGCGCAGGTCATCATGGGCGTCGCGGTCGGCTGCCGCTTCGCCGGCACCCGCCTCGGCGAGGTCTGGCGCGTCGTGCTGCACGGCGCGGTGTTCGCCGGCATCCTGATCGCGATCGCGGCCGCCAGCGCGGCGATCCTGCACGCGGCGACCGGCATTCCCACCACGGCGCTCGTGCTCGCCTACGCGCCGGGCGGCGTCACCGAGATGAGCCTGGTCGCGCTGGCGCTGGCCGTCGACGTGGCGTTCGTCGCCACGCACCACGCCGTCCGGCTGTTCATCGTGCTGATCGCCTCGCCGATCCTGTTCCGCACGATGCGGAAGAAGGCCGACTAAGAAGAAAAGATTCACCGCAGAGACATAGAGGCTCAGAGAAGGAAGAGGAGAAGGACTCTTGGGCGGCCTTCGGCCGCGAAAACCCTTCTCCTCTTGTTTTCTCTCCGTGTCTCTGGGCCTCTGTGGTTGGTCTTCCTGACTTACTGCAGCTCGCGCACCACGCGGAAGCCGTTGTCGGGGTCGCGGTCGGTGATCGGGTCCTTGTTGCGGTAGGCGGCGGTGGCCTTGTCCTTGTCGTTGTTCCACCCGCCGCCACGCAGGGACCGCCGCGAGCAGTCGCCGGCAAGCCAGGGCGATCCGTCGTTGGGCGCGCCGCGGTAGCTGTCGTTCCAGCAGTCCAGCGTCCACTCCCACACGTTGCCCAGCATGTCGTAGAGCCCGAAGCCGTTGGGCGGGAAGCGCCCGACCGGGGCGATGCGCCTGCCGTCGAAGGGGCTGCCGCAGCCCTCGCAATTGGCCTGGCCGACGCCGAAGACGTTCTCGGCGCCGCTGCCGCCGCGCGCGGCGTACTCCCACTCCGCCTCGGTCGGCAGCCGATAGCGCTGCCCCGTGACGGCGCTCAGCCAGCGCACATAGTCCTGGGCGTCGTTCCAGGTGACGTGGATCACCGGGTTGCTGCCGCGGCCCCAGCCGCGGTCGCTGACGTTGCTGCGGCAGCCGCCGGCGGCCAGGCAGGCGTCATACTCGGCGAAGGTGACCTCGAACCGGCCCATGGCGATCGGGCGCGAGACCGTCACCGGATGCACCGGCTTCTCGTCGCCGCCGATGTGGTTCGACCCCATGTTGAACTGGCCGGGCGGCAGCACGACGACCTCCGGGCACACCGGGCAGTCCTTGATCACCTGGCCGGGGCCGATCGGCTTGGGCTGTTGCGGCGGCGGCTGTCGTGGCGGCGGCGCGGCCTGCTGCGGCGCGGGCGGACGCACGGCCTGCTGCGCGGGCGGCGGCCCGGGCAGGCGCTGCGCCTGGGCGGACGGCGGCGGCGGCGGCGGC
>JAKLKW010000212.1:0-8015 GCA_023150455.1 Alphaproteobacteria bacterium
CTACGGGTACGTGCTGAAGGACTAGACCGCGGCCTCCGCCAGGTCGCGCCGGCTCCAGACGACCTCGCCGGTGTAGTCGGCGAGCGACGCGATGCGGCTGGGCCGGCCGTCGGCCCAGGCGATCCGGTGCGGCACGAAGCCCCAGCCGGCAAGCAGCGCCGTCAAGGCCGCCGGGTCGCCGTAGCGGCGGAGATGCTTCGGCTCGTACTCCGTCTGGATCAGGATTCCGTCGCTCGCGGCGATGATGCGCCTGGCGCCGCTCAGCACCTCGGTCTCGTAGCCTTCGACGTCGATCTTGAGGTAGTCGATGCGCGGGATGCCCTTGCGCGCGCAGTATTCGTCGAGCGACAGCATGGCCACGCTGTCGCCGCGCTCCTCGCCGCGGGCGATGTGCGTCTCGCCCGGGTTGCGATGGTCGTAGGCGACGCGGATCTCGCCCGCCGCGCCGCCGACCGCCATGTTCTCCGCCGTCACGCCGCCGTTGCAGTTGCGCGCCAGGTTGCGGGCGAGGAAGGCGTAGGTGCTCGGATGCGCCTCGAAGCAGACGACCCGCCCGGTCGGCCCGACGATGCGGCAGGCAGGCACGGCGTAGAGCCCGATATTGGCGCCGACGTCGAAGAACACCGCGCCGGGCCGGAGCGCCCGCTGCCAGAAGCGGAACACGTTGAGGTCGCGCTGGCCGAACACGGCGGCGATGAAGGACGATGCGTTGTTCGGCGGCGTGGTGAAGACGCGCCCGCCGCAGGCCGCGAACTCGAACCGGCCCCTGCCGTCGGCCAGCTGCTCGCCGAGCGTGAAGCGCAGCGCGCGCAGCGCGAACCTGGCCGGCGCCTCGGGGTAGACGGGATAGCCGCGGATCCAGCGGAGCCGGGCGAACAGCGGACGTGGGTCGAGACGCATGGAATTGCCGCGGGTTGTTCACAAGGGGGCGCAGACAATCGAGCTTCAGCCGGCGGTTGACCTGTGACAAATACGGGCGCTGAGGGCGGTTCGCAGGGCGGGAATCCCGGTCTAGAATGCAGCCGGCGAGGGGAAGGGAACCAAGGATGCCGGACAGCACCAAGGCCGGAGGGCAGGAAGCGGCCGAGCCGCCGATCAGTCCCGAGCGGCTGGCGCTCCTGCGCGCGCTCGAGCAGAAGGTCCTGTGGCTGTCCGCCTGGACCATCCATCACGCCAACCATATCCGGCCCAATCGCGACGGCTTGAAGGTCGGCGGGCACCAGGCTTCGTCGGCGTCGGTCGTGACGCTGATGACCGCGCTCTATTTCGACGTGCTGCGGCGGCAGGACCGCGTGGCGGTGAAGCCGCACGCCAGCCCCGTGTACCACGCCATCCAGTACCTGCTCGGCAACCAGAGCCGCGACAACCTGATCCGGTTCCGCGCGCTCGGCGGCGCGCAGTCCTATCCGTCGCGCAGCAAGGACGCCGACGACGTCGATTTTTCCACCGGCTCGGTGGGCTTGGGCGTCGCGATGACGTCCTTCGCCGCGCTGGTGCAGGACTACCTGCGCCTGAAGCGCATGGGGCCGATGGACGAGCCGGCGGGCCGAATGGTGGCGCTGGTCGGCGATGCCGAGTTCGACGAAGGCAACGTGTTCGAGGCCATGCTCGAAGGCTGGAAGCACGACGTCCGGAACCTGTGGTGGATCATCGACTACAACCGGCAGAGCCTCGACAATGTCATCAGCGACCGCCTGTTCGGCCGCATCGACGGCGTGTTCCACAGCATGGACTGGCGCGTCGTCACGCTGAAATACGGCAAGCTGCTGCAGCACGCGTTCCGCGAGCCGGGCGGCGACGCGCTGCGTCAATGGATCGACGACTGCCCGAACAGCCACTATTCGGCGCTGACCTACAAGGGCGGGCCGGGCTGGCGCGACCGGCTGAAGCGCGACCTCGCCGGCACGCACGGCCTCAAGGAGCTGCTCGACCGCCACGACGACGCGGCGCTGCACCGGCTCATGACCAATCTCGGCGGGCACTGCATCGAGACGGTGCTCGAGGCCATGCAGGCGGTGCGCGACGACCGGCCGACCTGCTTCATCGCCTATACGATCAAGGGCTTCGGCCTGCCGTTCGCCGGCCACAAGGACAACCATGCCGGCCTGATGAACCCCGAGCAGATGGCGGTGTTCAAGCGCGCCAACGACATCGCCGACGGCCAGGAATGGGAGCCGTTCGCCGGGCTGAAGGCGGACGTGGGCGGGCTCAGGCGGGTCCTCGCCGACAATCCCTTCGCCCAGGCCGAGGGCGGGCAGGGCCTCAAGCCCCGCCGCCATCGCGCCGAACACGTTCCGGTGCCCGACTCCTTCGCGCCGCCCAAGGCCGAGCGCATGTCGACGCAGGAAGGCTTCGGCCGCATCCTGTTCGAGATCGCCGGCACGGACAGCGAGCTGGCGCGCCGCATCGTGACGACATCGCCCGACGTGACGGTGTCGACCAATCTGGGCGGCTGGGTCAACCGCCGCGGCATCTTCGACCGGGTCGAGCGCGCCGACGCCTTCAAGGAGGCCAACGTGGTCTCGGCGCAGCGCTGGTCGCAATCGCCGGCCGGGCAGCACATCGAGCTCGGCATCGCCGAGAACAACCTGTTCATCGCGCTTGCCGCGCTCGGCCTCGCCGGGCCGGTCTTCGGCGAACGCCTGCTGCCGATCGGCACGCTGTACGATCCCTTCATCTGCCGCGGCCTCGATGCGCTGAACTATGCCTGCTACCAGGACGCCCGCTTCATGGTGGTGGCGACGCCGTCGGGCGTGACGCTGGCGCCCGAAGGCGGCGCGCACCAGTCGCGCAACACGCCGCTGATCGGCATGTCGCAATCGGGCCTCGCTTCCTTCGAGCCCGCCTTCGTCGACGAGCTGGCGGTGCTGATGCGGCACGGGTTCGACTGGATGCAGCGCGAGGCCGGCGGCTCGATCTATCTGCGCCTGTCGACCCGGCCGCAGGACCAGCCGGCGCGCGCGATGGACGCGAGCCTGCGCGCGGCGATCGTCGAAGGCGGCTATTGGCTGAAGCCGCCGGCGCCCGGCGCCGCGCTCGCCATCGTCTATCAGGGCGCCGTCGCGCCCGAGGCGATCGAGGCGCACCGGCAGCTGCTCGAGGACGTACCGGGCGCCGGGTTGCTCGCGATCACCTCGTCCGAACGCCTGCACACCGCGTGGCGACGCGCGCAGGCGGCGCGGCGCGCGGGCGACCGGGCGGCGGTGGCCCCGATCGAGCGCCTGCTCGCGCCGCTGGCGCCGGACGCCGCGCTCGTCACCGCGATCGACGGCGATCCGGCGACGCTCGCCTGGCTTGGCGCCGTCGGTCCTCACCGCGTGCACGCGCTCGGCGTCGACCGCTTCGGCCAGTCCGGCGACGTGCCGGACATCTATCGCTACTACGGGCTCGACGCCGAGGCGATCCTCGACGCCGCTGCGGCGGCATGTCTCGGCGGGCGGCGGATCGAGCGACCCGCCTGACGCGGTCTGCGGCCCGGCGGTGCGGTCATCTGCGGGGCCGATGTGCGGCGAGCCGGCGGTTTTTCAGGCCGCCCTGCGGCGCCCGGCCGGGAGCCGGTCGAGGGCGCGGATCAGGTCGTCCAGGATATCGTCCACGGTCTCCAGGCCGACCGAGAGCCGGACCAGCCCGTCGGAGATGCCGTGCGCGGCGCGCTCGGCGGCCGTGTACACCGAGTGCGTCATGCTGGCAGGATGCTGGATCAGCGTGTCGCAGTCGCCCAGGCTGACCGCGCGGCGCACCAGCTTCAGCGCGTTCATCATGGCGACACCGGCGGCCATGCCGCCCTTGAGCTCGAAGGCGATCATGCCGCCGAATTGGCGCATCTGCCGCCGCGCGAGGGCGTGCTGCGGGAAGCTCTCCAGGCCGGGATAGTGGACCTCGGCCACGGCGGGATGCGCGGCGAGCGCGCGCGCCACGGTCATCGCGCTCGCGCAATGGCGATCCATGCGCAGCTCCAGTGTCTTCATGCCGCGCATCACTTGGTACGCTGTCAGCGGGGCCATCACGGCGCCGGTCATGTCCTTCAGGCCCTCGACGCGCACCGCGTGCATTGTCTCGGCGCGACCGGCAGCCAACCCCGCGATGAGGTCGCCGTGCCCGCCGAGATACTTCGTCGCGGAATGCACCACGATGTCGGCGCCGACCTCGATCGGCCGCGTGAGATAGGGCGTCGCGTAGGTGTTGTCGACCACGGTCGTGGCGCCATGCGCGCGCGCGATCGCGGAGACCGCCTGGATGTCGACCAGCCGCATGTTGGGATTGGCCGGGGTCTCGAAATAGACCACGCGCGTCCGGGGACCGATCGCGCCCGCCAGGTTCTCGGCGTCGCGCATGTCGACGTGGCGCCGCGATACGCCGAACTTCGTCAGTCCGGTGCGCATGAACGCGAAGGTGCATCCGTACAGGGTCTTGTCCACGATCAGCTCGTCGCCCGCCTTCAGCAGGGTCCACAGCACCGAGGTGATCGCCCCCATGCCCGAGGCGAACGCCACCGCGGCCTCGGCGCCTTCCAGTCCCGCGAAGCGCCGTTCCAGCAGGTCGAGCGTAGGATTGGAGATGCGCGAATAGACGTGGCCCGGGATCTCGCCCGTGAACATCGCCGCGCCCTGCTCGGCGCTGTCGAAGACGAAGGTGGAGGTCATGTAGACCGGGGGCACGAGCGCGCCGGTCCCTCGGCCGCGGTCGTGGGCGTCATGTCCGGCGTGGATGGCGCGGGTGGCGAAGCCGGGGAGGCGGGGGACAGTCATGGCGGCACCTTGATTTGGTTCGGCAGCAATCAAGTCGGCGTCTTGATATGATAGAGCAGATCGCCTGGAATCTATTTGCGTAGTATGCTCAGAATCTCCTAATATCTGGCAGAATATGCCAAGTACGGACGCCAGTGTGGATCGCATAGATCGTCGCATCGTGCGGGAGCTGCAGGCCGATGGCCGGCTTACCAACCAGGCGCTGGCGGAACGCGTGAGTTTGTCTCCCTCGCCCTGCCTCAGGCGTGTGCGCCTGCTGGAGGAGGCCGGCGTGATCCGCGGCTATACGGCGATCGTGGACCAGGAGAAGGTCGGCCTGCCGGTCAACGCCTTCGTCAGCGTGCGGCTGGAGCGCCCGAGCCCCGAAGCCATGCGCAATTTCGAGGTTCGCATCCAGCCCTTCGACGAGATCCAGGAATGCTATCTGATGACCGGCACGCGCGACTACCTGCTGCACGTCGTCAGCCAGAGCCTCAAGAGCTACGAGCAGTTCGTGCGCGAGCAGCTGACGCAGATCCCCGGCATCGGGGCGATTGAAACCAGCTTCGCGTTCGGCCGCGTGAAGTGGATCAACCGCTACCCGGCGGTCGCCGACGCCGACTAGCGCGTGGCATCGCGATCTCCTTGCGCCGCCAACGCAGCGACCGTGGTAGCGGCCGCCCGACTCGGACGAGTGGACGCTACCGCATCGCCGCCGGCAGCCAGAGCACGGTCTGCGGGAACAGCATCACCACCGCCGTCACGACGACCTGCAGCACGATGAAGGGCCAGATGCCCGTGTACATGTGGCGGAGCTCGATCTCGCGCGGCGCGATGCCGCGCAGGTAGAAGATCGAGGGCGCCATGGGCGGGGTCAGGTAGGCGGTCTGCAGCACGACCAGGAAGATGACGCAGAACCACACCGCGTCGAAGCCGAGCGCCTTGATGATCGGCGCGGCGATCGGGACGATGATCAGGATGATCACGAGCGGGTCGAGCATGAACCCGCCGAGGAAGGCGAGCAGCAGGATCAGCGCGAGGGTCGCGTGGGGGCCGAGCCTTGCGGCCTCCAGCAGGCTGTTGATCGCCGAAAGACCGCCCGAGCCGACGAACACGGCCGCGAACGCCGAGCCGGCGAGCAGGATGGTCAGGATCATCGCCGAGACGCGCACCGTGCGCTCGAGCGAGTCCCACAGGACCGGCAGCGACAGGCGGCGATAGGCGAGCGCGAGCAGCAGCGTGCCGACCGCGCCCATGGCGGCGGCCTCGGTCGGCGTCGCCAGGCCGACCAGGATCGAGCCGAGCACGGCGATGATGATGACGACCGGCGGCACCAGCACCTGCACGGTCAGGATCACCCTGGCGGCGAGGCCCGGCTCGTCCGCGGCCGCGGCCAGGCGGGGGCCGTCCTGCGGGCGGATGAGGCAGCGCAGGAGGATGTAGGCGATGTAGGAGACGGCCAGCATGAGCCCGGGCACGATCATGCCGATCAGCACGTCGCCGACCGAGGTGTTCGCGACCGGGCCGATCACCACGGCGAGCACCGAGGGCGGGATGATGGTGCCGAGCGAGCCGCCGGCGCAGATCGTGCCGCAGATGAGCCCCTTGTCGTAGGCGTATTTGAGCATCGCCGGGATGGCGAGCAGGCCGACCACGGTCTCGGTCGCGCCGATGACCCCGCTGGTCGCGGCGAACACCACGCACATCAGCACGGCGGCGATGCCGATGCCGCCGGGAATGCGCCTGGTCCAGAGATGGATGGCGTCGAACAGCCGCGCGGCGATGCCCGATTGCTCGAACATCGCGCCCATGAAGATGAACAGCGGCACCGCGGCCAGCACGTTGGCGCTGGCGGTGTCGTCGATCTTCTGGATCAGCTGGTACTGCAGCGCCTCGCCGAACGTGGCCCAGCCGAACAGCAGGGCCAGGACGAGCATGGTGAAGGCGACCGGGAACCCGGTCAGGATTCCCAGGATCAGCGCCGGGAACATCCAGAGCGATGCCATCGGCGCCTGTCCCTCAGGCGCGCGGACGGGAGCCGGTGTCGCGGCCGGCGAGCGCGAGGCCCGCCTTCACGATCTCGGCTACGACCTGCAGCGTCCAGGCGGCGACGCCGAGCAGCATGACGAGGCGGAACGGCCACACCTCGGGATTCCAGGCCGACTGGCCGGTGCGCTCGCCGGTCAGGTAGGCGCCGAGGAAGTAGTCCCACAGGCCGACCGTGAGCCAGAGCAGCAGCGGCAGGAGGAACAGCACGTAGCCCGCCAGGTCGACGGCGTGGATGGCCTTGGCGCCGAACAGGTCGCGCACGAAATCGACGCGCACATGGCTTCGCGTCGCGAGCGCGTAGGCGATCGCCAGCAGGAAGCTGGCGCCCATGACCCAGGTCGTCAGCTCGTAGCCCCAGACGGTCGGCGCGCCGAAGACGTAGCGCACGACGACCTCGTAGGTCATCAGCGCGATCAGCAGGCCGACCATCGCCGCCGCGAGCGCGCCAAACAGGCGGCTCAGGAGTTCGGCGGCGCGGACGAAGGAGCGCAAGCGGGTCGGCCCCGCCGTGGCCCGATTTCAGTCCGCTACTTGATCTCCGAGCGATACTGCGTCGCCGCCTGCCATTGCTTGACGAAGGCGCGCTGGCTGTCGAGCACCTTCTTGAACCAGCCGCCCTCGGCGGCGCTGGTCTTGTCCTCCCAGGCGCGCGTGGCCTCGCGCGCGGCCGCGATGTAGGACGGATCGACCGTGATGAACTCGGCGCCCTCGGCCTTGAGCTTGCCGAGCGCCACCGTGTCGTCGTTGTTGAACTGCATCCACGCCTTCAGCACGGTCAGCTTCGCCGCGGCGTCGAGCAGCGCCTGCGTCTTGGCCCCGAGCCCGTCCCATACCGCCTTGTCGAACAGGCATTCCTGCGCCGATGAGGCCTGATGCACGCCGGGCAGGATGTGGTATTTCGCGACCTTGTGGAAGCCGAGCGCGTAGTTGATCGACGGATTGGCCCATTCGATCGCGTCGACGACCTTCTTCTCGAGCGCCGGGAACGTGTCCGGTCCCGACAGGACGACCGTGGAGGCGCCGAGCGAGCCGGCGATCTCGGCCCAGGCGCCCGAGGTGCGCAGCTTCAGGCCCTTCAGGTCCTCGATCTTCCGAACCGGTTTGTGCGAGACCATGTGGATCTCGTCGGCATGGCTGCCGCAGGGCATGGCGACGACGTTGAACTTCTCCAGGCGCCACTGGCGCCACATCTCGGTGCCGCCGCCCTCGTAGAGCCAATGGATGTAATGCTCGGACGGC
>JAKLKW010000212.1:8030-11226 GCA_023150455.1 Alphaproteobacteria bacterium
GGCATCGATCCGGCATAGCCGCCGAACAGCACGGCGGTCTTGTCGAGGCCGTAGTCGTAGCCCGACCAGTGATGCCCGGTCTGCGCGACCTTCTTCTGCACGGTCTCGGTGACCTTGAGCGGGCTGCCGATCGTGCCGGCGGGGAAGACCTCGATCTTCACCTTGCCGTCGGTCAGGATCTCGGCGTTCTTGGCGAAGCCCTTGGCCATCACCTCG
The DNA here is from genome assembly GCA_023150455.1 of Alphaproteobacteria bacterium. Taxonomy (GTDB): domain Bacteria; phylum Pseudomonadota; class Alphaproteobacteria; order JAEULC01; family JAEULC01; genus JAEULC01. The sequence goes on from JAKLKW010000212.1 coordinate 8,247, forward strand.
AGATGCGGCCCGCCGCCCCAGCTCGTGGCCATGCGCAGCGTTTGAGCGTGGACGGTCGCGGCGCCGGCCAGTGCGATGGCCGCGGCAAGGCCCAGCAGGAACTGCAGCTTCATGGTTTTCCTCCCGTCGTACGACCTTTCCGTCTGCGCGCGAGCACGAGCATCGCGACGCGGCCGGTGATTGCTTATATCTGATATGCAAGATAACATTTATCCGGAGACTAGGGCAAGCCGAGCCGCGCGCGGGTTAGACTGAGGCGTCCGCTACTCGGACACGCTGGGGCCGTCGCCGCCATGGACATCGAAACCGCCGAGACCCGGGGCAAGCTGCGCCGGCCCAAGTCGCTGACCGAAATGGCGGCGGACGAGCTGCGCGCGCGCATTCTCGACGGGCAGTTCCAGCTCGGCATGGCGCTGTCGGAAAACGCGCTGGCGGCCGAGCTCGGCATCAGCAAGACGCCGGTGCGCGAGGCGCTGCTGCAGCTCAAGCTCGAAGGCCTGGTCGATATCCACCCCCAGCGCGGCTCGTTCGTCTTCCAGCTCGCGGCGGAGCAGGTGATCGCGATCACCGAGCTGCGCGAGATCCTCGAGCTCGCGGCCGTGCGCCTGGCGATGTCGCGCAACCGCGCCGCGCTGGCCGCGGCGGCGGCGCGCTGCTTCGAGACCATGTGCCAGTCCTACCAGGCGGGCGACATCCCCGGATACCGGCGGCAGGACCGACTGCTGCACGATGCCATCATCGAGAGCGCCGGCAACGAGTACATCCGCGCGGCCTATGCCGGCGTGTCGTTCCGGGTACAGGCGCTGCGCGGGCGGCTGACGCGCGAGCGTGCGCTCAACGAAGCGTCGTTCCACGAGCACCGCCGGATCGTCGAACGGATCGTGGCCGGCGACGAGACGGCGGTGCGCCGGCTGCTCGGCCGGCACATCAACAACACCAAGCAGACCTATCTCGACCTGCTGGCCGGATTGCCGCCCACGCCGCCGGGCCGGGGCCTCACCCGCCCGCGCAAGCGGCGCGCGAAGTAGCCCGGCGCCGCCAAGTCCGCCCACCGGGCCTTCCGGCGCGGCGTCGCGGCGCCCTCCATTGACTCCGGCGCGCCCAAGCATCAATGATCGCGGCATCAAGGCGCCGGGCGCCTTCGAGGGGACAAAGCAGGGAGACTGAAGATGCTAGAGCGGATTCGGATCGGCCGTCGCGCCGCGTTGCTGGCCGGCGCGGCCGTGGCCGTGCTGGGCCTGACGTTCGAGGCCTCGGCGCAGACGCCGAAAGACACGATCGTCATGGCCAAGCAGATCGACGACATCATCTCGATGGACCCCGGAGAATCGTTCGAGTTCTCGGGCAGCGAGGCGGTCACCAACCTGTACGACCGGCTGATCCGCTTCGACCTGACCGACGTCAGCAAGCTCTACGGCAGCCTGGCCGAGAGCTGGGGCGTAGCGGCCGACGGCAAGACCTATACCTTCAAGCTGAAGTCGGGGATCAAGTTCCATTCCGGCAACCCGCTGACCGCGGCCGACGCAGCCTATTCGCTGCAGCGCGCGGTGATCCTCAACAAGTCGCCGGGCTTCATCCTGACGCAGTTCGGCTTCACCAAGGACAACGTCAAGGACCGCATCAAGGCGACCGACGCGACGACGCTGACCATCTCGGTCGACAAGCCGTTCGCGCCCACGTTCTTCTATTACTGCCTGACCGCGACCGTCGCCTCGGTGATCGACTCCAAGCTGGCGATGAAGAACGAGAAGGACGGCGACTTCGGCAACGCGTGGCTGAAGGCCAACTCGGCCGGCTCGGGCCCGTACAAGCTGAACTCGTGGAAGGCGAACGAGTCCTACACGATGACGGCGAACGACGGCTGGTTCCGGGGCAAGCCGGCGAACAAGCGCGTCGTCGTGCGCCACGTGGCCGAGCCCGCCTCGCAGCGCCTGCTGCTCGAGAAGGGCGACGTCGACTACGCGCGCAACCTGACCAAGGACCAGATCGAGGCGGTGCGCAAGAACGCCAACGTCGTCGTCGAGATGGGGCGCAAGGGCTCGATCCTGTATCTCGGCCTCAACCAGAAGAACGCGAACCTGAAGAAGCCCGAGGTGCGCGAGGCGCTGAAGTGGCTGACCGACTACGACGCGATCGAGGCCAACATCGTCAAGAGCGCCTACGTGCCGCACCAGTCCTTCCTGCCGCAGGGCTTCCTCGGCGCGCTCGGCGACCGGCCGTACAAGTACGACCTGACGAAGGCCAAGGCCCTGCTGGCCAAGGCCGGCTTGGCCGACGGGTTCTCGGTCACCATGGACACCCGCAACAACTCGCCGATCATCGACATCGCCCAGGCGCTGCAGGCGCAATGGGCCAAGGCGGGCGTCAAGCTCGAGATCGTCCCCGGCGACGGCAAGCAGACGCTGACCAAGTACCGCGCCCGCAACCACGACATCTATATCGGCCAGTGGGGCCCGGACTACCAGGACCCGCACACCAACGCCGAGACCTTCGCGATGAACGAGGACAACACCGACAACGCGAAGTCGAAGACGCTGGCGTGGCGCAACGCCTGGGACATCCCGGAGATGACCAAGAAGACGGCGGCGCTGGTGCTGGAGCAGGACGCCAAGAAGCGCGAGGCCGGCTACATCGAGATCCAGAAGGAGCACCAGAAGGTGTCGCCCTTCGTGATCATGTTCCAGCAGATCGAAGTGACGGCCCGCACCAAGGGCGTCGACGGTTTCATCATCGGGCCGAGCTTCGACAACAACTTCTACTACAACATTACGAAGAAGTGACGTTGGACGGCCCTCTTCTCCGTCCCCCCTTCCTCCTGAGCGTAAGTCGAAGGGGCGGGAGGGGGGGTAGGGGGAGGGGTGGTGCCGCGCGGCAATGCCTTGCCGGGCACGCGCGGCTTCGCACCGTTTCCGCTGCACTTCTTGCCTGTCCGCGCTCTGAGGCGGGACGGAATGTAGTATGACCGCCGCCGCCTCGCTTC
>JAKLKW010000213.1 GCA_023150455.1 Alphaproteobacteria bacterium
GGGCGGCTTCACGCGGCCGCCGCGCCAATCGGCCGCGAGCGCGGCGCCCAGCGCCGCTTTCGCCCGGGGCTCGGCCGTGGCGAGGACGTCGACCGCGCGTTCGGCCAGGTCGCGCATCGCCATCGACCCGCTAGTCGAGCGCCTTCAAGGCAGCGAGGACCTCGTCGACATGGCCCGGCACCTTGACCTTGCGCCAGACCTGCCGCACGACGCCCTTGCCGTCGATCAGGAAGGTCGAGCGGTCGATGCCCATGTACTTGCGCCCGTAAAGGTTCTTCTCGACCCAGGCGCCGTAGGCCGCGCACACCTTGCCGTCCTCGTCGGACGCCAGCGGAAAGTTCAGCTTCTGCTTGGCCTTGAACCCGTCATGGCTTTTCACGCTGTCCTTGGAGACGCCGATCACCGCGGCCTTGAGCTTGCGGAGTTCCGGCATCGCGTCGCGGAAGCCGCACGCTTCCTTGGTGCAGCCCGACGTGTTGTCCCTGGGATAGAAATAGAGCACGACCGGCTTGCCGGCGAGGTCGGCGAGCGCGATCTTGCCGCCGCCGTCGGTCGGCAGGGCGAAGTTGGGCGCTTTCTTTCCGATTTCGGCAGCCATGCGATCTCTCCTCCTTCTCTAGCTCGCTTCGGCCTTCTGCTTGAGGCGCGCGGCCGGCAACTCGATCAGCTTGTCGAAATGCCCGTGCGCCTTGTCGGCCAGGGCCTGCATCCGCCGCTCGAGGGCGTCGAGATCGGCCACGCCGCCGGCGCGCGCCAGGGCCTGATGAACCGCGATGGAAGCCTCGCGCACGGAAGCCTTGCCGACGGTCAGGCGCAGCACGCCCTGGACGCGATGCCACAGCGTGGTCGCTTCGATCAGGTCCCAGGCGATCTCACCCGCCAGCAGCTCATGCTGCGCCAGCTTGACCAGCGCGGCGCAGGAATTGACGTCGAGGACCTCCGGATGGTCGTGGGCATGCAGCAGCTGCAGGTACTGGACGATGAAGTCGCAATCGACGAGGCCGCCGCGCGTATGCTTCACGTCGAACAGGTCGCGCGCGCGGAACTCGCGTGCCAGGCGCTGGCGCATGTCGGCCACGTCGAGCAGCAGCCTGTCCGGGTCGCGCCGGCGCCGCACGACCTCGCGGATCGCGGCCTCGACGCGGCCGACCAGCCCGGGCGCACCGGCGACCACGCGGGCGCGCGTCAGGGTCATATGCTCCCACGTCCAGGCGTCCTCCGCCTGGTACTTGCGGAAGCTCGTCAGCGACGAGGCGATCGGGCCCTGGTTGCCCGACGGCCTGAGCCGCATGTCGACGTCGTAGAGCTTGCCTTCGCCGGTCGGCGCGGTGAGCGCGGTGATCATGCGCTGGCTCAGCCGCGCGAAGTACACCATCGGCGGCAGCGGCTTCTCGCCGTCCGAGGCTTCCGCGTCGGTGTCGCCGTAGATGAAGATCAGGTCGAGGTCCGAGCCGATGTTCATCTCGCGGGCGCCGAGCTTGCCGAGCGCCACGGTCACCATGCCGCCGCCGTCGAAGCGGCCGTGCTTCTTGGCGAAGTTGCGCTCGGTCCTCGCATAGAGCCGCTCGATCGCCAGCTCCGCCAGGTCGCTGAGCACCGGGCCGGTGCCGTGGGCGTCGCTGTGGCCGTGCAGGATGCGCACGCCGATATGGAACTTGTGGTCGTTGGACCAGCGCTGGCAGATGCGCAGGAACTCCTCGAACTCGCCGGCGCCGTCGAGCAGGCCGTCGAGCTCGAGCGCCAGCAGCGCACGCGCGGGCGGCGGGTCGCCGAAGCTGTCGGCCAGCACGCTGTCGAGCAGGGTCGGGTTGCGCGCCAGCTGCTCGGACAGGACCGGCGCGCTGCCCATGATCTCGGCCAGGAGGTCGAGCAGGCGGGGATTGGACTGGAACAGCGACAGCACCTGCACGCCGGCCGGCAGCTGGCCGAGGAACTCGTCGAAGCGGGCGAAGGCCTGGTCCGGCTGGGCGGTGCGCGACAGCGCGCGCAAGAGCGCCGGCATCAGCTCGGTCAGGATCTCCCGCGCGCGCGCGCTGCGCATGGCGCGGTAGCGGCCGTGATGCCAGCTGCGCACGCGCTCGGCGATCGAGGCCGCGTCGGAGAAGCCCATGCGCTTCAGCGTGTCCAGCGTGTCGGGGTCGTTCTCGACGCCCGTGAACACCAGGTTGCCGCTGACCTCGGCATCCGACGCCGCCAGGGTCGGCGTGCCCTCGAGCAGCTTGGCATAGTGGCCCTGCACCGTGCGCAGCGTCTCCTCGAGGTCGGCGACGAAGCCGCCCGCGTCGTCGTAGCCCATGAACGCGGCGATCTGCGCGATGCCCGCGTCGTCGGCCGGCAGCTGGTGGGTCTGCTGATCGGCCACCATCTGCAGCCGGTGCTCCAGCCGGCGCAGGAAGCGGTAGGCCTCGATCAGGTCGGTCGCCACGGCGCGCTCGAGCCGCCCGGCGGCCGCCAGCCGCATCAGGGCCGAGCAGGTGGCGCTCATGCGCAGGGCCGGATCGCGGCCGCCCCAGACGAGCTGCAGGGTCTGCGCGACGAACTCGATCTCGCGGATGCCGCCGCGGCCCAGCTTGATGTTGTGCCCCTTGATCGCGATCGTGCCGCCGCCGTGATGCGCGTTGATCTGGCGCTTGATCGAATGGATGTCGCGGATGCTGGCGAAGTCGAGATGCCGGCGCCAGACGAAGGGCCGGATGTTGTCGAGGAACTGGTAGCCGGCGTCGAGGTCGCCGGCGACCGGGCAGGCCTTGATCATGGCCGCCCGCTCCCAGTTCTGCCCGACGCTGGCGTAGTAGGTCTCGGCCACCGTGACCGGGATGGCCATCGGCGTGACCCCGGGATCGGGGCGCAGGCGCAGATCGGTGCGGAACACGTAGCCGTCGGCCGTGCGCTCTTCCATGATGCGCACCAGGTCGCGCGCCAGGCGCACGAAGGCGGTGTGGATCGCCTCGTCGTCCTGCCCCGGCACGCGCTCGCGGTCGTAGAGCACGATCAGGTCGATGTCGCTCGAGTAGTTGAGCTCGCGCCCGCCGAGCTTGCCCATGCCGAGCACGACGAGGCCCGAGTTGCGCTCGGGCTCGGCCGGGTCTTCCAGCCGGAAGGCGCCGCTCGACGCGGCCTTGCGCAACAGATGCGCGACGCTTGCCGAGAGCGCGGTTTCCGCGAACTCGGTGAGCGCGTTCGTGACTTGTTCCAGATTCCATGTGGCAAAGATGTCGGCGAGCGCGATGACGAGCGCCGCGCGTCGCTTGGCGACCCGCAAAGAGCGCATCAGGCGCGCGCGGTCATCTTCCATTAAACATTCCTGGCGCATACTGGCCAGGACTGTGGTAAACGTTTGATTCGGGCCGTCTTCAAGAACGGCGCGCAAAAAGCTTGGCTCCGACAACACACAGTCGCCGAGAAACGGACTGTTGGCGAATAGAGGCTCCAGCATGGCGCGGCCAATCGGCTGGTCCGCCAAGGCGTGTGCAAATTCGACGATCGCGGGATCGTCGTGTTGTGCCGCCGTCTCCTTCCAGCGGGCGACGCCCAGTTGGGCGCGCGCGGGGTCGCCGACGCGTGGCCATTGGCTCGGGTCGGTCAGCGGAAAGGCGCGGACTTCGGCGGATGTGCTCATGACGTCTGTTTATCCCAGCAGGGTGCTGCCGGCCACTGGTCCGGGCCGTCGGGTGCCGCGCCGCCGAAGGGTGCACGGGTGACCCGCCGCAACCCGCTCATCCTGCTCGAGCTGGTCGCGGCCGCCGCGGCTGCGCTGTCCGTCCTTGCCGGCGTCGCCTTCTTCCTTCTGACGATGGGGCCGATCCGGCTCGACTTCCTGACGCCTTACATCGAGAACGCGCTGAGCCCGCCGGGTGGGCCGATCTCGGTCAAGATCGACGTCACGAAGCTCACCTGGGACGGCTGGCAGCGGCCGGTCGACGTGCGCGCCGAGGGCGTGCGCATCGTCAACCCGACCGGCACCGAGCTCGCGACGCTCGACCAGGTTTCGATCGGCCTCAGCATCCCCGGGCTGATGCGCGGCCTCGTGGCGCCGACCAGCCTCGACATCCACCGCCCGACCGTACGCCTGACGCGCGCCCGCGACGGGCATTTCGAGTTCGGCCTGGGCGACAGCGGCACCGCCGGCGAGCAGCCGGCCCTGCAGCGGCTGATCGGCGGCTTGCTGTCGCCGCCGAACCCCAACGAGGCCTCCGGCTACCTCGAGCGCGTCAGCATCTCCGACGCCGTGCTGACGCTCGACGACCAGATGCTCGAGATGTCGTGGAAGGCGCTCGACGCCAATGTCGCGCTGCTGCGCGGCGAAGGCGGCATCTCGGCCAGCTTCGCGGTGCCGTTCCTGGTCGACGGCAAGCCGGCGGCGTTGCAGGGCAAGGTGGTCTATGCCCTGGCGCAGGACACGATCGACCTGGCCGTCGAGTTCGCCGACATCGTCCCGGCGCGCTTCGCCGCCGGCTCGCCCGCGCTCGAGCGGCTGGCGGCGCTCGACATGCCGATCGGCGGCACGGTCGAGGCGCGCATGCGCTCGAGCGGCGAGATCGAGCGCATCGTGTTCGACATGAACGGCCGCAAGGGCCGCCTGCTGCTGCCCGAGCTGGGCGCCCAGGGGATCGAGGTCGCGGCCGCCAAGGTCGTCGGCCGGGCCGAGCGCGACCTGTCCTTCTACATCCTCGAGAACGTGTACCTCGACCTCGGCGGGCCCAACATTTCGGCCGCGGCCGTCGTCAGCACGATCTCCGACCAGCCCGAGGCCAAGGTCAACGCCATCATCCGCCGGCTCGACGTGGCGGACCTGCAGCGGCTGTGGCCGGCCACGGTCAGGCCGGAGCTGCGGCAATGGCTCAGCGACAACGTCCGGTCGGGCCGCGCCGACGAAACGACGGTGGCGGTGGCCGGGCGGCTCGTCGGCGGCGGCTTCGAGCCGGATTTCCAGAACCTGAAGCTCGACACGCGCTTCAGCAACGTGACCGGCACGGTCGGCGACTCGATGCAGCTGGAGCAGGCAAGCGGCGTGGCGCGCTTCGGCAAGGAGCAGGTCGAGCTGACGCTCGCCGGCGCCGAGCTGCGCTGGACCAAGGCCAATCTGCCGCCGCTCAGCGGCATCAAGGCCAGGGCCACGCTGGTGCCGGGCCGGCGCGCGGACATTTCGATCTCCGAGGCCAAGTTCGGCGGCCTGGCGCTCACCGAGACCGTGTTCAAGGTCACCGGCCTCGATCAGGTCGCGCCCGAGGTCGACGGCAAGGCGGTCGTGCGCGGCAGCGTCGGCCGGTTCGTCGCGCTGATGCAGAAGTCCGAGCTGGGCGGCCTCGGCGAGACCGGGATCGATGCGGCTACGGTCAAGGGCGAGGTGGCGGCCTCGACGCGGTTCCGTTTCGAGCTCGGCCCCAAGTTCAGCCCAGACCGCATCCAGCGCTCGGCCGCGGCGAAGATCGTCGACCTTGCGGTGCCGCATGGACCCATGGGACTTTCGATCAGCGACGGCGAGATGACGCTGTCCTACGATGCGCGCGACATCAAGATGGACGGCGCGCTGAAGCTGAACGGCGCGCCGGTTTCGGTGCAGCTCGTGCACGCCCTGGCGGGCAAGGACCGCGACCAGACCTACGTGCACCTCGTCGGCACGCTCAACGACGAGCAGCGCCGCGCCATGGGGCTGGGCCTGGAGAAGGTGCTGACCGGCGTGCTCGACTACGACGTCGACCTGACGCGCAGCGCCAGCGGCACGACCACCGCCGACGCGCGCTTCAAGCTCGACCGCGCCAAGGTCAGGCTGGCGCAGATCTATTGGGAGAAGCCGCAGGGCGTGCCGGGCTCGGTCAACATGACCTTGACCACGCGCAAGGGAAGGCCGGTCGAGGTCTCCGAGTTCCAGGCCTCCTCGGCGGGCATGAAGGCCGAAGGGCGCGCCTGGATGAAGCTGGGCACGTCCGACATCGACCGCATCGAGTTCGACACGCTGTCGTTCCAGGCCACGGCCAGCGCCAGCAAGGGCCGCACCGACGTGCAGGCGATGTTCAGCCGGCGGCCGATGGGCGGCTGGGACGTGGCGCTCCTGGGCGAGCAGCTCGACCTGCAGCCCTATATCGACGACCCGGACATCCTGCTCGACTTCCCGATGACGGTGACGACGCAGCTGAAGCGGCTGCGCTTGAGCGACCGCAGGAACCTGGAGCAGGTGGGACTCACCGCCGCCTACGGGGGCGAGTACTGGGACTCGATCGACCTCGAGGCGCTGCTGCCGAACAAGAGCGAGATCAGCGTGCGCTACACGCCGGTGGGCGAACGCCGGCAGCTGCTGATCTATGCCAGCGACGCGGCGGCGATGCTGCAGATGATGACCGATGCCCAGTTCGCGCGCGACCTGCGCGGCGGCATGCTCGCGATCCAGGCGATGCGCGAGCCGATGCTGCCGACCACGCCGATCGAGGGCGTGATCCAGATGCGCGACTTCACGCTGCGCGACACGCCGATCGGCGACCGCATCCTGACCTCCGCCAGCGGCTTCGGCCCGTTCGAGGTGCTGACGGGCGAGGACCTGAACTTCAGCAAGCTCGAGGGCAAGTTCAAGAAGACCGGCGACGTGATCGTGCTGCAGGACGTGCTGGCGATGAGCCGCGGCCTGGGCATGAACGCGCAGGGCGTGTTCGACATGGCCGCCGGCCAGATGGACCTGAGCGGCTTCGTCTCGCCGTTCCGCGGCATCGGCAAGCTCCTGGACGAGAACCCGTGGATCGGGGCCTTCCTGGTCGACGTCGACAAGCAGGGGCTGATCGCCGTGCCGTTCGAAGGCAAGGGCAGCTTCGGCGATCCCGACTTCAAGGTCGGCAAGAAGCCGCACCCGCTGCCGCCCGGCCAGGTGCGCGAGTTCGCCCGCTTCGCCGCCGGCAAGGAACGCGACCTCTCGGCCGAGAACCGGATGAAGCCGGCGGGGATGAGCCGGTAGGGGTCCCGTCGCTCGCGTGGCTCATGCGGCCGCCTGCGCGAAATGCCCGGGCGCGATCTCGACCAGCGGCGCCACGACCGGCGGGTCGCCGAGCTTGCGCACCGGGCTCGGGATTTCGCGCGCCTCGATCGCCGGACGGCTCCCGCGGAGCGCCGGGTCGGGGATCGGCACGCTGGCGAGCAGCCGCCGCGTATAGGGGTGCGCCGGACGCCGCAGCACGGAATCGGCGGAACCCAGCTCGACGATCTGGCCGAGATACATGACGGCGACGCGGTGGCTCATGCGCTCGATCACCGCCATATCATGCGAGATGAATACATAGGCGAGGCCGAGATCGCGCTGCAGCTCCTGCATCAGGTCCAGGACCTGCGCGCGGATCGATACGTCGAGCGCCGAGACCGGCTCGTCGGCGATGATGATCCGCGGTTTGAGCGACAGTGCCCGGGCGATGCACAGGCGCTGGCGCTGGCCGCCGGAGAACTGGTGCGGGTAGCGGTCGAGGCAGTCGCGCGCGAGTCCGACGCGCTCGAGCAGGGCGCCGGCGCGCTCGCGCCGCTCGTCGCGGGACAGCGCCGGTTCGTGGATCGCCAGCGGCTCGGTGACGGATTGCAGGACCGACAGCCGCGGATTGAGCGACGCGTAGGGGTCCTGGAAGATCATCTGGATGTCGCGCCGCATGGCGCGCAGCGCCGTGCGCCCGAGCCCGTCCACGGCGCGGCCGGCGATCGCGATGCTGCCGGCGGTGGGCTCGATCAGGCGCATCAGGGTGCGCCCGGTCGTCGACTTGCCGCAGCCGGACTCGCCGACCAGCCCTAGCGTCTCGCCGCGCGCCAGCATGAAGGACACGTCCTCGACCGCGTGCACCTGCGCCACGGTCCGGCGCAGCAGGCCTTTGCGCACGGGAAACCGCTTGACGAGCCGGTCGACCACGAGCACCGGCGCCTCGCCGTCGCCGGCCATCGCGCATGACCACGACGCGGTCGGCCAGCTCGGCGACCACGCCCATGTCGTGGGTGATGAAGATGATGGCGGTGCCGGTTTCGCTCTGCAGCCGGCGGATCAGCGCCAGGATCTCGGCCTGAACGGTGACGTCGAGTGCCGTGGTCGGCTCGTCGGCGATCAGGAGCGTCGGGCGGCAAAGCAGCGCCATGGCGATCATGACCCGCTGGCGCATGCCGCCCGAGAGCTCGTGCGGGAATTGGCCGAGGCGCCGCGCCGCATCGGGTAGGCGCACCTTGTGCAGCATATCGCCGGCCTCGGCCAGCGCCGCCGTGCGGCCGAGCTGGCGATGCAGCATTAACACCTCGGCCAGCTGCTCGCCGATCGTCAGCACCGGGTTCAGCGAGGTCATGGGCTCCTGGAACACCATGGATATCTCGTTGCCGCGGACATGGCGCAGGGTGGGCTCGTCGAGAAGCAGCAGGTCGTCGATCCGTCCGCTGCGCCGCCGGAACGCGGCCGTGCCACCGTCGATGGTGCCGCCCTCGCGCTCGACCAGGCGCAGGATGGCGAGCGCCGACACCGACTTGCCGGATCCGGACTCGCCGACGATCGCCAGGGTCTCGCCGGGGGCGACCGAGAAGGAAAGCCCCCGCACGGCGCGGATGATGCGGTCGCGCGAGCGGAACGAAACCGACAGGCCTTCGACCGTCAGCAGCGGTCCGGTCATTCGGCGGCGCGCCCCGCGTCCGTGCGTTGTTCCGCCTGATATCGCGCGATTCGGGCGCGGCGCTCCACCTGCCCCGGGATCTGGTCGAATGGCGCCATCGGCGGGTACCAGCGGCGCGTCGTTTGCGCCAGCGGCAGGGTGCAGGCGAAAGCGTCGTCGCCATGCGCCCGGAAACCGACCCGGTCGGCCGCCAGCTCGAGCAGGCCGAATGTGCCGCTCGGCTCGCCCGCAGTGGTGAAGCCTTCGGTCAGCGACTGCAGGGTGAAGTGCGGAATACCATCGACGACCGTGACCGTATTCCAATGCACGTGCCCGGCGATCCAGGCGACCGGCACCGTCGCGCTGCGCAGTACCGCGCGCACGCGATCGGCGCCGGGATAGGTGGAATGTCCGGCATTGTTCTCGAAGTAGTAGTTGCCGACCTGGCTGTGACCGGAGACCGGCACGTGGCTCGCGATCAGCAGCGGCCGGTCGGAAGCGGCCACGACCGCGGCGAGCCAGGCCACGTCGGCATCGTCGAGGAAGAACCCGCCGGGCCGGCGGATCAGCGAGTCGGCGCGCCACAGCACCAGTCGCCAGCCGCCGATATCGACCGTCTCCAGCCCGAGCGACTGGCCGAGGATCGCCGCATTCTCGGCGACCGTCAGGAAGTCGCGGTCATGGTTGCCGTTGATGTGAAAGATCGGCGCGGCGACGGCGCCGAGCGCCGATTTCACTTCTGCCTGCAGGCGCCGGTCGGTCTCGGGGTCCTCGTCGGAGATGCGGTCGCCGAGCTCGAGCACCAAGTCGGCGCCTTGCGCCGCGGCGAAGCGGGCGAATTGCTCCAGCAGAGGCAACGCCGCGTGCCCCTTCTTCGAATGGCTGGTCTTGCCGTGGTGGATGTCGGTCACGATCGCGATGCGCGTCACGGTCATGTCTCTTGCCCTCGATAGGACGCGCCCGGGCGGAGGTCCCGCCCGGGCGCTCGGATCATCCGTGCGGCGGTCAGGAGGCCGGTGCGATGCGCCCGGCGCGGAAGTCCAGCACATAGGGAATGTGGCCGGGCAACGGCTTCCAGTTGATCGACTTCCGCAGGCCGTAGGATTCGAACGGCTGATAGAGCACCAGTACCGGCGGGTCGTTCTTGATGTACTCCATCAGCTCGGCGAAGGCCTTCTTGCGCGCCGACAGATCGGTGGAGAAGCGGAAGCGCTCCCACATGTCGGCGTAGGACGCATCGGGCTTGAACCGCCCTTCGGTGTTCGACGCGGCATTCGGCGCCCACATCGTGCCGAACGAGCCGGCCGGGTCGGGGAAGTACATCGGGTTCGACCAGTTGCGCACCATCATGGTCGGGTCGCCGCCGGTCCACTTGTCGTCGACGTTGAGCCGCGTCTTCACGCCGATCGACGCCCACATCTCCTGGATCGCCTGCGCGGCGAGCAGCCCGTTGGTGTAGTAGGTCGCCGAAGTGTCGAAGCGGATCGGGAACCCGTCATAGCCGGCTTCCTTCAGGAGCTGCTTCGCCTTCCCGGGGTCGTACTCGAAGGTCTTGAGCTCGGGCATGTAGAGCGGGCCGTATTGCGGATAGGTGTGCGTCGACGGCACGACCGCCTTGCCGAGCCACAGCGCCTCGTTCAGCGTCTTGCGGTCGATCGCCAGCGACAGCGCCTGGCGGATGCGCTTGTCCTGCATCTTCGGGTGCTGCGTGTTGAAGATCACGACATGGAACAGCGGCGTGACCATGCCCTCGGTCTTGAGCTTGGCGTCGCCGTCGATGGTCTTCAGCTGGTCGGGCGGCACGTTGGTGATGATGTCGACCTCGCCGTTCTTCAACGCCGTGATGCGGGCCGACAGCTCGGGAATGTGCTGCAGGGTGATGCGCTTGTAGGGCGCCTTCTCGCCCCAGAAATCGTCGAAGCGCTCGTAGACGATGCGCTGGTTGGGCACGAACTCCGCGATCTTGTAGGGCCCGGTGCCGACCGGCTTCAGCCCGAACGCCTCGTAGTCGCCGGCCTCGGCGCGCTCCTTGTCGCCGGTCAGCGCGACCATGTAGGCCCTTGGCACGATCATCGCCTGCTGCACGTTCATCAGCGTCTCGAACAGCGGCTCGGGCTTGTAGGTGGTGACGCGGATCGTGTCCTCGTCGGCCTTTTCGACCTTCTGGATGTTCGGCAGGAAATCGCGCTTGCGGATCAGGTACGGCGCGAAGTCCGTGTCGATGATGCGCTGGATCGAGAAGACCACGTCGTCCGCCGTCATCGCGGCGCCGTTGTGGAACTTCACGTTCTTGCGCAGCTTCAGCTCGAAGCTGGTCGGCGACGTCTGCGTCCAGGACGTGGCGAGGCCCGGCTTCCACACGCTTTCCGCGCGCGCATGGTCCTTCTCGATCAGCGTGTCGAAGGCGTTGTAGTACTGCTGCGACCCGACGTTGGAATGGTCGCGCCCGGGGTCGATATAGGGCGCCATGTTCTGCACGCCGACCTTCAGCTCCTGCGCCTGGGCGGTCGCGAGCGGAACGAGCACTGCCGCGGCGAGAAGGGGGGATGTCGTTCGCAATGTTCTCATGGGGCAGCTCCTTTGCTTCGTCTAGCGGTCACGCAGTCGAACGTCGAAATGGTCGCGCAGCCAGTCGCCGAGCATCATCACCGTCAGCGCGACCAGCACGATCAGCAGGGCGGGGCCGGCGACGATCCATGGCGCCGACGGCATGTAGTCGCGGCCCTGGCCGACCATCGAGCCGAGCGTGGCGGTCGGCGGCTGCACGCCGAGGCCGAGGAAGGACAGCGCCGATTCCAGCAGGATCAGGTTCGAGAAGTTCAGCGTGAACATCACGATCACCGGCGAGACGATGTTGGGCAGCACGTGGCGCGTGGCGATGCGCCAGCCCGAGGCGCCGGCGGCGCGCGCCGCCTCGATATAGGGCAGCTCGCGCAGACCCAGGACCTGCGCCCGGATCAGCCGCGCGAAATGCGCCCAATAGGCAAGGCCGAGGACCAGCACCAGCACGGTGACGGACGATCCGGCGATGGCAATCACCAGCAGCGCGACAAGCGTGAAGGGCAGCGACAGCTTGACGTCGCATACGCCCATGATCAGCCCGTCGACCGCGCCGCCGAGCAGGCCGGCGATCATGCCCACGACCGCGCCGAACAGCAGGCCGGTGAGCGCGCCGAATGCGGCCAGCAGCAGCGACAGGCGCAGTCCGTAGAGGCAGCGCGACAGGAGGTCGCGGCCGAGCTGGTCGGTGCCGAGCGGATAGCGCCAGTCCGACCGCTCGAATCCGACCGGCGGCTTGAGGCGCGCCAGGAGCTTCTGCTGGTCCGGGTCGAACGGCGCCAGCAGCGGGGCGAAGCAGGCGGCCAGCAGCAGCGCGAGTCCGATCGCGACGCAAAGCGCCAGGACCGGGTCGATCGGCGGCAGTCGCAGGTGCCTGGCGGCGGCGATCGGCGGCGCGGTCAGTGCGGTGTCGGCCACCTTCTCAGCCCTTCGCCAGCCGGACGCGCGGATCGATCTCGCTGTAGAGCAGATCGAGCATCACGTTGATGGTGACGACGGTGCAGGCCACGACCAGCACGCCGAACTGCAGCACCGGGTAGTCGCGCCTGAGCGTGGCGCCGACCAGCAGGTCGCCGACGCCGTGCCAGGCGAACACGGTCTCGATGACGACCGCGCCCGAGACCAGCGTCGTCACCTGCAGGCCGAGCACGGTGATCACCGGGATCAGCGCGTTCTTCAGGCCATGCTTGAGGATCACGACGCGCTCGGAAAGGCCCTTGGCGCGCGCCGTGCGCATGTAGTCCTGCGACAGCACGTCGAGCATGGAGTTGCGCGTGTAGCGCACGAGCGAGGCGACGAAGAACGCGGACAGCGCCGCGACCGGCATCAGGTAGTGCAGAATCGTCGCGGATCCGGTGCTCGGCAGCCAGCCAAGCGTGAACGAGAAGACGAGCAGCAGCAGGATCGCGAGCACGAAATTCGGCACGGCGTAGCCGAGGAAGGCGGCCAGCAGCACGGCGTTGCCGATGAAGGTCTTGCGCCGGATCGCCGTCATGATGCCGAGCGGGACGCCGATGGCGACGGTGACGGCGAGCGTGGCGAGGAGCAGCGACAGGCTGTGCGTCACGCGCTCGGCGAAAATCGTCGTGACGGCACGGCGCTCCATCAGCCCGAGGCCGAACTCGCCCTGGGCGAGCGCCTTCCAGAACAGCACGTATTGCTCGACGAGCGGCCGGTCGAGCCCGAAATAGGCGATCATGTCGCGCCGGCCGGCGGCATCGAGCCCTTCGGGCATCAGGAAGTCGATCGGATTGCCGGTCGCCCGCGTCGCCAGGAATACCGCCGTGACGATCACCCAAAGAGTGACGGTCATCCGCAGCAGGCGTCCCGCGATGAATTCGAGCATCGGCATCCCTCCGCCGCGAAACCTAGCAGCGGCCGATGACCGGATGATGACATTTCGTCAATTTCTGTCGATACTATCCTGAGGAAAACTCAGTATTGGGTTGGCAGGTAGAAGAAGCTGATGAAAACCCGGCAATAGAGCGAGCGGATTGCAGTCATGGAACTGTCATGAGTACTAATTCCTCAACCGTGCCGGAGCCCACGGCCGCGGCGATGGGCATCGCGAGAGGGTTCCTCGTCGATCTCGACGGCACGCTGATTCACGGCTCGGAGCGGATCGACGGCGCGCGCGAATTCCTGGCGCTTTACGGCGCGCGCACGATCGTCGTCTCGAACAATTCCTCCGACACGCCGCGGACGATGTCGCTTCGTCTCGAACGGGCCGGCCTGCCGATCGATGCCGTGCGCATCGTGCTGGCGGGCGCGCTCGCGGTCGAAACGATTGCCGCGCTGCATCCCTCGGCCAGGACCCTGCTGCTCGGCAGCGCCGCCCTGGCGGAGCACGCGCGCCATGCCGGCCTCGCCATGGCGGACGATGCCCCCGACGTGGTGATCGTCGCGCGCGACGAGTGCTTCGAC
>JAKLKW010000214.1 GCA_023150455.1 Alphaproteobacteria bacterium
CTCCCCTCCGGACGGGGCGTCTCTTCTTGGGCGGCCCGCAACCCGCCGGTTCGCTTGGCGGACCGGCGCCGGCCGTGGTTAGTTGCCGGCGCGCGCCGCGCCACGCGCCGCGCAAGACCGCGCCGCGAAACCGTCATCAAGCGTCATCCGTCATCCGCAATCCGTGATCAGGGGGACCGAGGCCATGGCCGCCTATCTCATCGCCGACATCGAATCGATCCACGACCAGGCCAGCTACGACGAGTACCGCAAGCACACGCCCGGCGTGATCCAGCAATATGGCGGCCGGTTCATCGTGCGCGGCGGGACGACCGTGCCGCTCGAGGGCGGGTGGAATCCGGGCCGCTGCGTCGTGGTCGAGTTCCCCGACCTCGCTTCCGCCAGGCGCTTCTACCATTCGCCCGAGTACCAGAAGATCCTGCCGCTGCGCCTCGGGGCCTCGAAGGGCCGCGCCATCCTCGTCGAAGGCGTCCAGGGCGGCTGACGGAAGCGGGCTACGCCTTCGCGCGCAGGCGCCCGTGCAGTTCGTCGAGCGCGGCTTCGAACTCCTCGAGGTGGCCGGCAGCCTCCCAGTAGAAGTGCGGCTCCGAGGCGGCCTTGACCCGGGCGACGACCGCGAGCGCGATCGGCTGCAGCGGGCTTGCCGCGGCGCGCAGCGATTCCTGGCGCTCGAGCCAAGCGCGTACCGGCGCGGGCATGTCGGTGCCCGGTCGGCCGAGCAGGGCGGCGATCACCGCCGCCGCGGCGATGGCGCTGCCGGCTTCTTCGGCGTCGATCAGGCCGAGCGCCGGATCGGCCAGCGGCTCGATCGTCGTGCGCAGCAGGGCAGCGGCGGTTCCGTCCGCGGCGGCCTGCTTCAGCGCACCGAGCCAGGCTTCGGCGGCATCGTTGTCGAACGGCCCTGCGCCCCAAGCGCCCACGCCTTCCTCCGCTCTCGGCAGCCCTCGCGGCAGCGATCCTGGCAGCTTGCCCCGGCGGCTTGTGCCGGCCGCCGGGCGACTGCTGGACACGTCAGCCTCCGCAACGGTAAAACCCAGGCGGAACAATGATTTTTCGGAAGGAGCCTGGGTGCCGGGCGGCCTTGGTCGGCCCGGCCGCGGCACCCATATGACGGTCATGGCCAGCGCGAACGACATCCGATCGACCTTCCTCGGCTATTTCAAGCGGCACGGGCACGAGATCGTGGCCTCGAGCCCGCTCGTGCCGCGCAACGACCCGACGCTGATGTTCACCAACGCCGGCATGGTGCAGTTCAAGAACGTCTTCACCGGCCAGGAGAAGCGCCCCTACGTGCGCGCGGCCACCTCGCAGAAATGCGTGCGCGCCGGCGGCAAGCACAACGACCTGGAGAATGTCGGCCATACCGCGCGGCACCACACGTTCTTCGAGATGCTCGGCAACTTCTCCTTCGGCGACTACTTCAAGGACCTGGCGATCGAGCTGGCCTGGAACCTGATCACCAAGGAGTACGGCCTGCCCGCCGACCGCCTCTGGGTCACCGTGTTCTCCGAGGACGACCAGGCGGCTTCGATCTGGAAGAAGCTGACCGGCTTCCCGGACTCCAAGATCATCCGCATCCCGACCTCGGACAATTTCTGGGCCATGGGCGACACCGGCCCGTGCGGCCCGTGCTCCGAGATCTTCTTCGACCACGGCCCCGGCATCGCGGGCGGGCCGCCGGGCAGCCCCGACGCCGACGGCGACCGCTTCATCGAGATCTGGAACCTCGTGTTCATGCAGTTCGAGCAGGTGACGAAGGACAAGCGCGTCAACCTGCCGAAGCCGTCGATCGACACCGGCATGGGGCTCGAGCGCATCGCCGCCGTGCTGCAGGGCAAGCACGACAACTACGACATCGACATGATGCGCGCGCTGATCATGGCCTCGGCCGAGGCGAGCGGCACCGACCCGGACGGCCCGCATCGCGTCTCGCATCGCGTCATCGCCGACCACCTGCGCGCGTCCTCGTTCCTGATCGCCGACGGCGTGCTGCCGGCGAACGAGGGGCGCGGCTACGTGCTGCGCCGGATCATGCGCCGCGCCATGCGCCACGCGCACATGCTGGGCGCCACCGAGCCCCTGATGTGGAAGCTCGTGCCCGCCCTGGTCGGCCAGATGGGCGCCGCCTTCCCCGAGCTCGGCCGGGCGCAGCCGCTGATCGTCGAGACGCTGAAGCTCGAGGAGACGCGCTTCAAGCAGACGCTCGACCGCGGCCTCAAGCTTCTGGGCGAGGAGACGGCGAAGCTGCCGGCGAAGGCGCCGCTGCCGGGCGAGGTCGCCTTCCGCCTCTACGACACCTACGGCTTCCCGCTCGACCTGACGCAGGACGTGCTGAAAGGGCAGGGCCGTCCGGTCGACACCGCCGGCTTCGAGCAGGCGATGGAGCGCCAGCGCGCCGAGGCGCGCAAGAAGTGGGCGGGCTCGGGCGAGGCCGCGACCGAGCGCGTCTGGTTCGATCTGCGCGAGAAGGTCGGCGCCAGCGAGTTCCTCGGCTACGAAACCGAGAAGGCCGAGGGCAAGGTCGCGGCGCTGGTGGTCGACGGCAAGCCGGTCGAGAGCGCCGCACCGGGTGCATCGGTCGCGCTGATCGCCAACCAGACGCCGTTCTACGGCGAATCGGGCGGCCAGATGGGCGATGCCGGCGAGATCCGCTCGGCCGGCGGTGCGCGCATGCGGGTGACCGACACGCTGAAGAAGCTCGGCGACCTCGTCGTGCATGTCGGCACCGTCACCTCCGGCACGCTGAAGCTCGGCGACGACCTCGCGCTCGCCGTCGACGGCGACCGGCGCACGCGGCTGCGCGCCAACCATTCGGCGACGCATCTGCTGCACCAGGCGCTGCGCCGGCGCCTGGGCGAGCACGTGACGCAGAAGGGCTCGCTGGTGGCGCCCGACCGGCTGCGCTTCGACATCAGCCATCCCAAGGCGCTCGCCGCCGAGGACATCCGCGCGGTCGAGGCCGACGTCAACCGCCGCATCCGCGGCAACGGCGCGGTCGAGACCGTGCTGATGAGCCCGGACCAGGCGGTCGAGCACGGCGCGCTGGCGCTGTTCGGCGAGAAGTACGGCGACGAGGTGCGCGTGGTCTCGATGGGCGAGTCCGTGGCGGGCGAGGACGCGGCGAAGCCCTATTCGACCGAGCTGTGCGGCGGCACGCATGTGCGCCGCACCGGCGACATCGGCCTGTTCAAGATAGTCGGCGAATCGGCGGTCGCGGCCGGCGTGCGCCGCATCGAGGCGCTGACCGGCGAAGCGGCGCTCGACTACGTCGAGGCGCGCGAGAAGATCGTCGACGACGCGGCCGGCGTCCTGAGGGCGCAGCCGGAGGAGATCGTCGTGCGCCTGAGCGCGCTCCTGGACGAGCGCAAGCGCCTGGAGCGCGAGCTGGCGGAGGCGCGCAGGCGGGCGGCGCTTGGCGGGGCGCTCGGGGGCGGCGGCGCGGCGGCCGAGCCGCAGGCGCGGCAGATCGCCGGCATCGCCTATCTTGCCCGCGCGCTCGGCGACGTGCCGGCGAAGGAGCTGAAGGGCATGGCCGACGAGTGGAAGCAGAAGCTCGGCAGCGGCGTCGTGGCGCTGGCGGCCAGCGCCGAGGGCAAGGCCTCGATCGTGGTCGCGGTCTCGGACGACCTGGTCAGCCGCGTCAGCGCCGTCGACCTGGTGCGCGCCGGGGCGGCGGCGCTCGGCGGCAAGGGCGGCGGCGGCAGGCCCGACATGGCCCAGGCCGGCGGGCCCGACGCCGGCAAGCTCGACGCGGCGCTCGGCGCCATCGAAGCCGCGCTGGCGGAACGCGCCAAGGCGGCGTGAGGCAGGCGATCGGGGGGAAGGGCACCATGGCGAAGCCGCGCGGGAAGAAGGCATCGCTAAGCAAGGCGAAGCGGGCGAAACGCGCAGCGCCGGCAAGGTCGGCGCGGCCGAAGGCGGCGGCGAAGAAGCGCGCCGTGCGCAAGCCCGCGAAGAAGCCGGTGCGGAAGCGGGCGGCGCCGAAGAAGGCCCCGCCGAGCAGGGCACCGGCAAGGAAGGCCGCCGCGGCGCCGCGCCGCAAGCCCGCCGAGGCGACGGTGATCCCGCCCGACCGCTCGCCCGGCCGCGGCCATCACGACATGGGCGGCCTGCCGGCGGGCAAGGTCGCGCGCACCGAGCACGACTACGCGCTGTGGGAGAAGCGCGTCGATGCCATGATGGTATTGCTCAGCGACCGCCGGCGCGGACTCATGAACACCGACATGCTGCGCCGGGGCATCGAATCGCTGCCGGCCGACGCCTATGACCGCATGAAGTACTACGAGCGCTGGATCCACTCGATCGCGACCATGATGCTGGAGCGCGGCGTGGTGACGCGCGAGGAGCTCGATGCGCGCATGGACCGGCTGCGCGGGGCGGCGAAATGACGGCGCTGTTCCGGGCCGGCGAGCGCGTGCGCGTGCGCCGCGGCTTCCCGCCCGGCCATTGCCGCACGCCCTGGTACTGCCGCGGCCATGTCGGGGTGATCGAGCGGCTGTGCGGCGAGTTCGGCAACCCGGAGCAGCTCGCCTATGCGCTGTCCGGCGAGCCGCGCCGCCCGCTTTACCGCGTGCGCTTCCGCCAGGGCGAGATGTGGCCGCGCTACGCGGGTCCCGCGGACGACACGATCGAGATCGAGATCTACGAGCACTGGCTGGAGCAGGCGGACGCCTGAGCGGCCCGTGCCCATCGTCCTTCGACAGGCTCGGGACGAGGCAACGCGCGATTTTCCTCCTCGTCCCGAGCCTGTCGAAGGATGCCGGCTCGGTGGAGCATCGAGCCCCGCTATTGAGGCCGAAGGCACGGAGTGAGACGATGACGGAACGCCATCACGACCATGACCACCCGCACGCGCCGATCGAGCAGGCGGAGAGCATGAGTGAATACCAGCTGATGACCGAGGCGCTGCGCGAGCTTCTGATCGAGAAGGGCGTGTTCACGGCCGACGAGCTGCGCGCGCAGATCGAGCTGATGGACGCGCGTTCGCCGGCGATGGGCGCGCGCATGGTGGCGCGGGCCTGGGTCGATCCGGAATACAAGCGGCGCCTGCTCGCCGACGGCAGCGCCGCGGCCGAGGAACTGCTGCAAACGAGCGTGGCGCCGCTGCGCCTGATCGTGGTCGAGAACACGCCGTCCTTGCACAACATGATCGTGTGCACGCTGTGCTCGTGCTACCCGCGCAACGTGCTGGGCCTGCCGCCCGACTGGTACAAGAGCCGCGCCTATCGCAGCCGCGCCGTCAGCGAGCCGCGCGCGGTCCTGGCCGAGTTCGGCACCGTGCTGCCCGACAACGTCGAGGTGCGCGTGCACGATTCGACCGCCGACATGCGCTACCTCGTCCTGCCGATGCGCCCGGCCGGCACCGAGGGATGGAGCGAGGAGTGCTTGGCGGCGCTGGTGACACGCGATTCGATGATCGGAGTGACGCTGCCGCGTGCGGCGGGGTAGAACGCGCCGGGACGGCAAACACAGCAGGAATTTCCGCTTCATGCAGAGACCCTCCGCCCGCTTCCAGGGCACCGACAGCTACGTCGCCACCAAGGACCTGATGGTGGCCGTCAATGCCGCGATCGCGCTCGAGCGGCCGCTCTTGGTCAAGGGCGAGCCCGGCACCGGCAAGACCGTGCTGGCGCGCGAGATCGCAACGGCGCTCGGCAAGAACCTGATCGAGTGGCACATCAAGTCGACCACCAAGGCGCAGCACGGCCTCTACGAATACGACGCCGTCAGCCGGCTGCGCGACTCGCAGCTCGGCGACGCCAAGGTGCACGACATCCGCAACTACATCCTGCGCGGCAAGCTGTGGCAGGCCTTCACCGCCGACGCGGCGCCGGTCCTCTTGATCGACGAGATCGACAAGGCCGACATCGAGTTCCCCAACGACCTGCTGCTCGAGCTCGACCGCATGGAGTTCCACGTCCACGAGACGCGCGAGACGGTCAAGGCGCGCCAGCGGCCCATCGTCGTGATCACCTCGAACAACGAGAAGGAGCTGCCCGACGCCTTCCTGCGCCGCTGCTTCTTCCACTACATCCAGTTCCCCGACAAGGAGACGATGAAGCGCATCGTCGACGTCCACTTCCCCGACATCCGCAAGGACCTGGTGCGCGACGCGCTCAACGTCTTCTACGACCTGCGCGAGGTGCCGGGCCTGAAGAAGAAGCCCTCGACCTCGGAGCTGCTCGACTGGATCAAGCTCTTGATGGTCGAGGATCTTCCGCCCGAGGCGCTGCGCGCGAAGGAGGCGGACAAGGTGATCCCGCCCTTGCACGGCGCGCTGTTGAAGAGCGAGCAGGACCTGATGCTGTTCGAGCGCCTGGCCTTCCTCGCGCGCCGGCAGCGCGGCGGCTGACGGCGGCCCGCCGGATGGCCCTGGTGCGCGTCACCACGCCCGGCGGCGGGCTCATCGCGATGTGCCCGCTGCCGCGGCCGTTCGAGCTCGACGAGCTGAAGTTCTGGCGCGCCCGGGCCCTGGTCACGCTGGTCGAGCTCCGCGAGCTGGCCTTTTTCGACGCCAAGGACATCGGCAGGCAGGCCGAGAAGCTGGGCATGAGCTGGCACCACCTGCCGGTGCCCGACATGGGCGTGCCGGACGAGACGTTCGAGGTGCTGTGGTCGGTCGCCGGGCCGGAGCTGCACAAGATCCTGCGCGGCGGCGGGCGCATCGCGGTGCACTGCCGTGCCGGGCTGGGGCGCAGCGGGATGATCGCGGCGCGGCTGCTGGTGGAGATGGGCGCGACGCCCGCGGCGGCGATGGCCGCGGTCCGCAAGGCGCGGCCCGGCGCGATCGAGACGGAAGAGCAGGAGGCCTATGTGCGCGCCGTGAAGCGCGTCGCCGGGGCCTGACCGGCGATGTTCACGTCGTTCTTCCTCTCCCTCAAGGACGCGCGCGTGCCCGTCTCGCTGACCGAGTACCTGACGCTGATGACGGCGATGAAGCGGGGCTGCGCCTGCTACGACGTCGAGGACTTCTACTACCTGTCGCGCGCGGCCCTGGTGAAGGACGAGCGCAACCTCGACAAGTTCGACCGCGTCTTCGCCAGGTGCTTCGAGGGCCTGGAAAGCGTCGACCCGCTGAAGCTGCAGATCCCCGAGGAATGGCTGCGCAAGCTGGCCGAGAAGGTGCTGACGGAGGAGGAGAAGCGCCAGATCGAGGCGCTGGGCGGCTGGGACAAGCTGATGGAGACGCTGCGCCGGCGCCTGGCCGAGCAGAAGGGGCGGCACCAGGGCGGCAGCAAATGGATCGGCACCGCGGGCACCTCGCCCTTCGGCGCCTACGGCTACAATCCCGAGGGCGTCCGCATCGGCCAGGACGGCAACCGCAGCTTCCGCGCGGTCAAGGTGTGGGACCGGCGCGACTTCAGGAACCTCGACGACTCGGTCGAGATCGGCACGCGCAACATCAAGGTCGCGCTCAGGCGCCTGCGCCGCTTCGCGCGCGAGGGCGCGGCGACCGAGCTCGACCTGCCCGACACGATCCGCTCGACCGCGCACAACGGCGGCTGGCTCGATCTCAGGCTCGTGCCGGAGCGGCACAACACGGTCAAGGTGCTGCTGCTGCTCGACATCGGCGGATCGATGGACGAGCACGTGCGCACCTGCGCCGAGCTGTTCTCGGCCGCGCGCAGCGAGTTCAAGCACCTCGAGACCTTCTACTTCCACAACTGCCCCTACGAGCGGCTGTGGCGCGACAACCGGCGGCGCTGGGACGACACCACGCCGACCTGGCAGGTGCTGCATACCTATCCGTCGGACTGGAAGCTGATCGTGGTCGGCGACGCGACCATGAGCCCCTACGAGATCGCTCAAGCCGGAGCGGCTGTTCCACACCTATCCGCACGCGGCGTGGCTCAATCCGCAGCCGGAAGAGCACTGGCGCTATCACCGCTCGATCGACATGGTGCGCGCGCTGGCCGGCGGCCGCATGTATCCCTTGACCCTCGGCGGTCTCGATGACGCCATGCGGGAGCTGAACCGCTGACCGGGCCGTCCACAGGGGAATCGATGCGGATCGCCGGGCCCTATCCGCCGCCGCCCGGCGGGCAGGTCCTGCGCCTCGCCTCGCCGCCGGAGGCGACCATCCGCCACGCGCACTGGCGCCCGCCCGGGGGTTCGGCCATCGGCAGCGTGCTGGTCCTGCCGGGCTTCGGCGAGTTCATCGAGAAATACCACGAGACGGTCGACGACCTGCTCAAGCGCGGCTTCGACGTGCACGTGATCGACTGGTACGGCCAGGGCCTGTCCACGCGGGGGCTGGCCAACCGCGACAAGGTGCATGTCGACGATTTCCGGCGCTACCTCGTCGATCTCCACCGCCTGGTCGAGACCATGCCGCCGCTGCGCGACCGCCTGCGCTTCCGCATGGTGCTCGGCCATTCGCTCGGCGCGCACCTGGCGCTGCGCCTGCTCAACGAGCATCCGAACGCGTTCAACGCGGCCGTGCTGACCTCGCCCATGATCGACATCGACTACCGCATCATGCCGCGCTGGCTGGCGCGGCCGCTGGCCGCGGCCATGTGCGCGGCGGGCCTCTCGCGCCGCTACGTGCTCGGCGCGGGCGACTACGCCGCCGCCCGCGCGCGCTTCGAGGGCAACCGGCGCACCGCCGACCGGCGCCGCTTCCACGAGCAGCACGCCTGGATCGCCCAATGCCGCGAGCTCGCGGTGGGCGGTCCGACCTTCGGCTGGGTGCGCGCGGCGCAGCGCTCGATCGCGCTGACCGAGCATCCGGGCTTCGCGCGCGCGATCCGTACGCCGACGCTGATCGTCGCGTCCGGGCGCGACCGCATCGTCCGGCCGCGAGCGACCGAGCGCCTGGCGCGCGCCATGCCGGACGCGACGCTGATCGAGATCGCCGACGCGCTGCACGAGATCCTGCACGAGCGCGAGCCGGTCCGCGCGCTGTTCTGGCAGCAGTTCGACCGCTTCCTCGGCATCGACGGCGCGGTGCCGCGGCAAGACCGCGGCGCGGCCGATTAGGCCGCCGCGTCCAGCACTTCCGAGGCCAGTCCGTCCAGCCGCGAAGCCGCCGCCAGCAGCCGCCCCGCCGCATAGGGCGCGCGGTCGGCGAGATAGGGTGGAGCGGTCGCGAGCTCGCGCAGCTCCTTGGCCAGCTCGGCCAGCCTGCGCGCGACTACCTGTTCGTTGGGCTTGTTCATGCGCCCGAGTCTAGGGGACGCGGGCTACGGTCGTGTGACGCCCAGGTGACGGTTATCGGTGATCGGAGCGCATCGAAGAGGCCGCCATCTCCGATCACTGGCGTCCGGCTGCCGACTTCTGATCACGCCAGCGCCTTCTTCAGGTTCTCGTCGATCTTGTCGAGGAACTGCTGCGTGTTGAGCCAGGGCTGCTTGGCGTCGATCAGGATCGCCAGGTCCTTGGTCATGAAGCCCGCCTCGACCGTGTCGACGCAGACCTTCTCCAGCGTCCTGGCGAAGTTCTGCACGTCCGGCGCGTTGTCGAACTTGCCGCGGTACCACAGCCCCTGCGTCCAGGCGAAGATCGAGGCGATCGGGTTGGTCGAGGTCTGCTTGCCGGCCTGGTGGTCGCGGTAGTGCCGCGTCACCGTGCCGTGCGCCGCCTCGGCCTCGACCGTCTTGCCGTCGGCGGTCATCAGCACCGAGGTCATGAGGCCGAGCGAGCCGAAGCCCTGCGCCACCGTGTCGGACTGCACGTCGCCGTCGTAGTTCTTGCAGGCCCAGACATAAGCACCTTCCCATTTCAGCGCCGAGGCCACCATGTCGTCGATCAGCCGGTGCTCGTAGACGATGTTCTTGGCCTTGAACTTGTCCTTGAAGCTCTTGTCGAACTCCTCCTGGAAGATGTCCTTGAAGCGCCCGTCATAGACCTTGAGGATCGTGTTCTTGGTCGAGAGATACACCGGCCAGCCCAGGTTGAGCCCGTAGTTGAAGCAGGCCTGCGCGAAGTCGCGGATCGAATCGTCGAGGTTGTACATGCCCATCGCCACGCCGGCGCCGGGCGCGTCGAATATGTCGTAGACGACCGGCTTGCCGCCGTCGGCGGGCGTGAAGGTCATGGTGACCTTGCCCTTGCCGGGGAACTTGAAGTCGGTGGCGCGGTACTGGTCGCCGAAGGCGTGGCGGCCGATCACGATCGGCTTGGTCCAGCCCGGCACCAGGCGCGGCACGTTCTTGCAGATGATCGGCTGGCGGAAGATCGTGCCGCCCAGGATGTTGCGGATCGTGCCGTTGGGCGACCGCCACATCTTCTTGAGGTTGAACTCCTTCACCCGCGCCTCGTCGGGCGTGATGGTCGCGCACTTGACGCCGACGCCGTGCTTCTTGATCGCGTTGGCCGAGTCGACGGTGACCTGGTCGTCGGTCTTGTCGCGGTACTCGATGCCGAGGTCGTAGTACTCGAGCTTCACGTCGAGATACGGCAGGATCAGCTTGTCCTTGATGAACTTCCAGATGATCCGCGTCATCTCGTCGCCGTCGAGCTCGACCAGCGGCGTCTTAACCTTGATCTTGGCCATGTCGTCCAGGGCTCCCCTCGGGAAAAGGCGCGCGGAAAGTAGCCAAGCGCCGGATGCGGCGCAATCGTGGAGTGACGGTGCGGCAGTGCGACGCGCCGCCCAGGCCCTGGCGGATCGGCCCTAGATCAGCTCGCTCTTCGGCTCCACCGCCGGGGCGGGCGCGCGCGCCAGCAGCTTGAAGACGTCCTCGACGCGCTCGACCACGCTGTAGAGGCGGCGCGTCTCGGGCCGCGCATAGCCCTCGGCGATGATGTGGTCGAGCAGCTGGCGCAGCGGCTTCCAGTAGCCGTCGATGTCGACGAAGACGACCGGCTTGTCGTGCAGGCGCAGCTGGCGCCAGGTGATCATCTCGAACGCCTCGTCGAGCGTGCCGTAGCCGCCCGGCAGCACGGCGAAGGCGTCGGACAGGTCGAACATGCGCTCCTTGCGCTCGTGCATGTTGCGGCAGACGATCAGCTCGGTCACGCCGCGATGGCCGACCTCGAGGTCGTCGAGGTGCTTCGGGATCACGCCGATCGCCTTGCCGCCGGCCTCCAGCACCGCATCGGCGCAGAT
>JAKLKW010000215.1 GCA_023150455.1 Alphaproteobacteria bacterium
GCGGCCGCCGATCTTCCTGAGCCTGGCGAAGGGCGCCAGACCAAATGTCGGGCGCGCGGATCAACGCGCGCCAGGCGGCCGCCGATCCTCCTGAGCCTGGCGAAGGGCGCCAAACCAGATTTCGGGCGCGCGGATCAACGCGCGCCGAGGGATTTCTTTGTGGCGAATCGCGCTTCGCGCTAGGTTGCCCTCACGGAAACGGCCGGATCCAAGCCGGCCCGCGGGGGATGGCGATGGCGTTGAAGCTGGTCTTGAAGCCGGGCGAGCGGGTGGTGATTAACCAGGCGGTAATCATCAACGGCAAGGATAAGGCCGAGCTTGTCCTGGAGAACCGCGCCGCCCTGCTGCGCGAAAAGGACATCATGACCGAGAGGGCGGCGGATTCGCCGGCCAAGCGCATCTACTTCCTGGTGCAGATGCTGTACCTGTTCCCGGAGAAAACCGGATATCAAGAGAAATTTAACTCCCACTTGCGAGAGTTCCTGCAGGCAGTGCCGAGTGCCACCCCGCTGGCGCTCGAGATCGGGGAAGGCATCGTTCGCGGCAACCACTACTCGGCCCTCAAGTCGTGCCGCAAGCTGATCGCCTACGAGCAAGAGGTTTTGAAAAATGTCGCTGGGAAACGCTAGGACCGCATATACCCAGACCCAGAACCTGGGCGGCAATCCGCGCAGCACCGAGGCGCGCGCGCTGATGGAAGCCGCGCGGCGCCTGAGCGATGCCCGGCAGATGGTCGAGCAGGATCTGGAAGGGTACCGGACGGCGCTGCGGTTGAACTGGCGGTTGTGGACCATCATCCAGTGCGACGTCGCGTCGCCGGAGAATCCGCTGCCGCCCGAGCTCAAGGCCAACATCATCTCGCTCAGCATCTTCGTCGACCGCCAGACGCTCGGCGCGCTGAGCGAGCCTTCGTCGGCCAAGCTGAACGTGCTGATCGACATCAACCGGAACATCGCCGCCGGGCTGATGGCGCGCCCCGAGGCCGCCGCGGGCGCCGCGGCCGAGCAGAAAGCCGTCGCGGGCGGCTCCGTCGCCGTCTAACGGCCGCCGTCTCGTGCGGCCGCCATCCGACCGGCCCGTGCAGACAAACCGAGGCCCGCGCGTCCCATCGGCCCCGCCGGCACTGGCACCATCGAAACCGCAACAGGCTGCCGTCGCGCCCAGCGCGACGCCGTCCGGCGCCGTCGGCGACGCCAGGGCGGCCGCGCTGCTGTCGGAGGCGATCCGGCAGAAGGCCGCCGGCCGTGCCGGCGAGGCGATCCGCCTGTTCCAGGCGGCGCTCGCGCTCGAGCCGGGCTCGATCTCCGCGCTCGTCGCGCTGGGCGAGCTCCATCGCGAGTCCGGCCGGCCGGCCGAGGCGGCGGACTACTACGGCCGCGCGATCGCCCTCGGCGTGAACCATCCCGGGCTGCACAACAATCTCGGCCTCGCGCTGATGGCGCTGGGCCGGGCCGCGGAGGCCGCGGCGTCGTTCCGGCGCGCGGCCAGCCTCGACCGCAGCGACCCGGCGCCCTTGAGCAATCTCGGCGACGCGTTGACCACCGTGGGCAACCTGGCCGCGGCGGAGGCGGTGCTCGAAGCGGCGCTGAAGCTGGATCCCGCGCTGGCGGCGGCGCATCTCAACCTCGGCAATGCGCGGCGCAAGCGCGACCGCCCGGCCGACGCGATCCGCTCCTACCGCACCGCCACGGCGCTCGCGCCCGACAATCCGCGCGCGCACGGCAACCTCGGCCTGGCGCTCGCCGAGTCGGGGCGCATCGGCGAGGCCGTTCCTTCCCTCGAACGCGCCGTCGAGCTGGCGCCCGGCGATCCCGTCGCCGCGAGCAACCTGTGCTACGCGCTGTGCTACGACGCGGGCCGCTCGCCCGAGGACGTGCTCGCCCGGCACCGGCGCTGGAACGACCGCTTCGGCCCGCGCGGCCGGAAGGCGCCGCCGCCGGCATCGCCCGACCCTGGGCGCCGCCTGCGCATCGGCTACGTCTCGCCCGATTTCCGCAGCCATCCGGTGGGCGCGATGATGGCGGGGCCGCTCACGCATCACGACCGGGCGGGCTTCCAGGCGATCTGCTATTCGGCCGTGGCGCGGCCGGACGCGGTGACCCAGCGCCTGCAGGCCGCGGCCTGCGACTGGCGCTCGGTCGTGGGCATGAACGACGAGGCGCTGGCCGCCGCGGTCCGCGCCGACGCGATCGACATCCTGGTCGACCTCAGCGGCCACATGGCGGGCGGGCGGCTTGCGATGTTCTCGCTGCGCCCGGCGCCGGTGCAGCTCGGCTGGGCCGGCTACCCGTTCTCCAGCGGCTCGGACGCGCTCGACGCGGCGATCGTCGACGCGCACGTGGCGCCCGACGGGGCGGAGCGGCTGTTCAGCGAGCGCCTGCTGCGGCTGCCGCGCGTCTGGACCAGCTACACGCCGCCGGCGCCGCTGCCCGAGGCGGGCGCCGCCGCGCGCGGCGGCGAGATCGTGTTCGGCAGCTTCAACAACCCGCAGAAGATCGACGGCGCCACGGTCGCGCTGTGGGCCCGCCTCGTCGCCGCCCTGCCACGCGCGCGCCTGGCGCTGAAGGCCCCGGCCTTCGAGGACGCGGCGGTGCGCGCCGACTTCGCGCGGCGCTTCGCGGCGGCCGGGCTCGCGCCCGAGCGGCTCGGCTTCGCCGGCGCCAGCGCCTGGGAGGCGCACCTGGCGGCGATGGCGGATTGCGACGTCGCGCTCGACCCGCTGCCCTACACGGGGGCGACCACGACGATCGAGTGCCTGCTGATGGGCACGCCCGTGGTGACGCGCGCGGGCGAGGCCTATTACCGGCGCCATGCCGTCGGCATGCTGGAAGACGTCGGCATCGGCGACCTGGTCGCCGCCGACGAGGCCGCGTACGTCGCGCGGGCGCTGGCGCTCGCCGAGGACGGCGCGCGCCGCGCCCGGCTGCGCCGGAGCCTGCGCGGCGCGATGCTGGCCGCGCCGGTTTCGGACGCCGCGGGATTCACCCGCGCGCTCGAGGACGCCTACCGCCTATTGTGGCGCGACGCCTGCCGCCGGGCGTGCTAGACATCGGCCGGATGAAGTTCGTCTTTCTCGACAATATCGACATCGACTACACGATCGACACGCCGTACGAGGCCCCGCTCGGCGGCTCGCAGTCGGCGCTGTGCTACCTGGCCGAGGCGCTGGCCGGGCAGGGGCACGAGGTGTTCCTGGTCAACCACGCGACGGCGTCGAGCCGGTCGCGCGGCGTCATGGTCTACTCGTTCGACGACGATTTCAGCCCGGCCTTCGCGCCGGCCCCGGACGCGGCGATCATCCTCAACCGCTCGGGCTGGGCGAGCCAGATCAAGCCGCTGCTCGATCCGGCGACGCGCATGATCCTGTGGATGCAGCATGCCGACGACCAGCCGGCGGCGCAGGGGCTCGAGGACGCGGGCGAGCGCGGGCAGTACGACGGCTTCGCCTTCGTCAGCGAGTGGCAGCGCCGGCGCTTCATCGAGGCGTTCGGACTCGACGGCGCGCGCGCCGGGGTGATGCGCAACGCGATCGGCCCGCGCTTCGCCGGCCTGTTCGCCGGCTCGGAGTCGATCGCCGCGGCCAAGGCCTGGCCGCCGGTGCTGGCCTACACCAGCACGCCGTTCCGCGGGCTCGACGTGCTGCTGAACGTGTTCCCGTCGATCCGCGCGCGGCGCCAGGGCGTGCGGCTCAAGGTCTTCTCCAGCATGTCGGTGTACCACGACCCCGGCGGCACCGACCCGTTCCAGCATCTCTACGCCCAGGCGCGCGCGACCGAGGGCGTGGAGTATGTCGGCTCGCTGCCGCAGCCGCAGCTCGCCGACGAGCTCCGCCGCGCGGCGATCCTGGCCTATCCCTGCACCTTCGCCGAGACCAGCTGCATCGCCGCGTTGGAGGCGCTCGCCGCCGGCTGCCGCGTGGTGACGACCGATCTCGGCGCGCTGGACGAGACCACCGACGGCTTCGGCACGCTGGTGCCGCCCGGCTCCGGCATGCCCGAGGCCTTCGCCGAGGCCTGCATCGAGACGATCGACCGCGCCGCCTGGGCGCAGGGCGAGGCCGAGCTGCGCACCCAGATCGACCACGTCAACCGCACCGCGACCTGGTCGGTCCGCGCGGGCGAATGGGTGGAGTGGGTGCAGACGATGCGGGAGTGAGGGGCGGGGCGCTTCCCGTCGGCAGCGCAAGCTGTCCTAGCGCGTCCGGTAGAAGCCGGACCAGGCGACCTTGCCTCGCAGGGCCCGCTCGACGGTGCGGCGGCCGGCATCGCCTGGCCGGAACGGCTTCTGATCGTCGGTGAACACGACGCGACGCTTGAAGTCGGCGGCGTCGAACGCGTGGCTTTTGCCGTTCGTGTATGACACGAACACGATTCCCTCGGCGCCCTCGTTGTCCTGCAAGTACCGGACGCGCATGTTCTGATGGAGGTGCGCCACCGCCCTGTCGTGGCGAAAGGCCTCGTCCGCCGGTTCCTGGCTGCGGGCCAGGTTGTACGGCAGGGTGATGGTCCTTGATCCCTGCTTGGCCTCGGCCGCCGTCGCATCTGGTGCGACCGCCGCCAAGGCCGGGCAAAGCGGCGCTGCGATCCGGGGTCCCCGCATCCCGTGCGTCCCAGCGTTCGGGCTGGCGTGATCGCCCGTCCCCTGGCGAGTCAGGCAATCGGATCGGCGTGCGCGTCACAACCGGGGCGCGATCTTCTGCGGGCCGGATTGGCAATGTCGGGGCGCGGCATTAGGATTTGCCGGGCATGGAAGAGGGGTCCATGGAGCGTCTGTTCTGGGGGCTGCTGCTGCTGTTTCTGCTGGCGCCGGCGGGCTGCGGCGGCGAGCCGGGTGGCCTCGTCGAGCGCGCCCGCGCCGAAGCCCGAAAGGCGGCACCGGACGCCGAGCTGGTGCAGATCGAGTTCACCCATTTCGGCTTCGCGACCGGCCAGGGCGGCATCCCGGACATGACCAGGGCGGGCCCGCCCAAGATGGCGCTGTTCAACTTCTACTCGCGTGCGAGCGGGAAGGGGCTTCGCGTCGTCGCCGACATCAACCGCGATCCCGTGCCGGCGGAGGTGGAGAAGGCCATGCGCGAGCGGGGTTATCGCGACATGCGCATCGAGCGCGGCGCCGTGCCGTACAGCCCGTTCACCTTGCCGCTCCCGCACGAGACCGGCGACATGAGCCGCGCCGTCGCGGCGGCGCGGAAGGCGATCGAGAAGGAGTGCGCGGGCTCCGATCCCATGACGCCGAATTGCGCCCTGGTGCAGAGCGCCGAGCTGCACATGCACTGGTCGGGCCCGCAGGACGGGGGCGGCACGCCGGTATGGCGCGTGACCTTCGGTCATCACCCGAAGACGCTCGCGCCGGTGCGCAGCGCGATCGAGGGCGGCAGCTACCGCGTCCATGCCCGCAGCGATGCGCAGCCCGCTTCGTACAACGACCGCGACGCCAAGCCGCTCAGCGAGGTGGCGCTCAAGCTGTCGCGCGACTTCGATGCGTTCTGGCCCGCGGTCGTCGCCGAGGTGCAGAAGCAGGATCCGCTCTACGCGCCCTACGCCGCCTCGCTGATCACCTATCTGCGCGACCGCAGAGCGGCCGGCGGCAAGGCGGTGATCGCCGAGGCGCATATCCAGTTCGCCCGGCTGACGCCCGCGCTGCTGTGGGACGACCTCGAGGCGCATGTGGGCTGGCGATCCACCGACCAGGACCAGGCGGTGCTGTTCTTCTCGCGGGCGCGGCGTCGCGCGGAGCCGTTGGAGGCGCGTCCGGCCACGATGAGGGCCGCGGACCTGCCGCGCGCCGGCGCCGCGCTGGCGTCGCTGCTGGGGAGGTTCCCCGACGGCTACGCCGAGGTCTCGACCGTCTGGGCCAAGGGATGCGAGGACATCCCCACGGCCTCGCCCGACCTCACCATGTGGCGCTGCGGCGTCTACGTCGCGACCAAGCAGCGCTCCGATCTCGTGTTCCTCTGGCTGTCGCGCCAGGGCAATCCATACTGGCAATCGGGCCGCGCGCCGCTGGCGACGGAGTACCGGGCGCTGTCGGAAACCGCCCCGAAGGACGGCTGGTCGTGGTGGACCCGCGTGAAGCATCCGGCCTATTGGGAATACTTCTTGATCGACGCGATGACGGCTACGCCGCGGCAGGGGTTCTGCACCAATCCGAACACCGGCGCCAACACGGTCCAGATGCGCGCGTGCGGCCGATAGCGGGGACCGGGCCGGCATCCGGCCGGCGCTTCGCCGTCTCCGCCGCCGACCTGTAACACCAATATCTCGGGCCGCTGTTGCCGCCCGGCCCGTCCATGCCCGAGGCCTTCGCCGAGGCCTGCATCGAGACCATCGACCGCGCCGCCTGGTCTTGGTCTCGGCGATCGCGAAGGCCGAGGCCAGCTCCAGGGCCAGGAAGTCCTCGTAGAAGCGCCGCGTCTCCTCGGAATCGCGGCAGCGCCTGGCGTCGTGGGGCAGGCCTTTCGATCGCGGGCGGCCTCCGGCGGTCAGACCGTCACGAAATCCTGCGTCCGCAGCGACGCGACCAGCCCGTCGAAGGCGGCGAACACCCTGGGCCAGCTCGGCAGGCGCCGCATGGCGGCGAGCCAGCGGCTCATGTTCGGATAGGCCGCGAAGTCGCACCCAATCGCCACGCCGACCGTGACGAACGACGCGCCGAGATGGTCCGCGATCGTGATCCGGTCGCCGCACAGGTAGGCCTGGTCCGGGCCGATCAGGTTCCGGTCGGCCGCCTAGCGGGTCTTCCTGTGGGCGACGATGGCCGTCGGCTTCTCCAGGAACGAGTAGCCGTAGTTGGCGCAGGAGACGCGCGGGTTGGTGGCGGCGAAGACGCCCCTGGGGTTCTCCTTGAACAGCCAGACATGCAGGTCGTAGTGATGCAGCGCCGCCGGCATCAGCGGCTCATGCCCCTTCATGGGCCCGTCGAACGGCCGGCCGAACAGCGTCGGGCGCTGCTTGACGCCGGTCGAGAGCGGGACGAGCCACTCGGCCGCGACCAGCTCGAGCTTGTCGCCGACGGGCTCGTAGACGAGGATCTGCGGCTTCGCGGGGTCGAGCTTGGGCGAGATGAGCGACGTATTGAGGAAATGCACGCCCATGGCGCCGTTCGCATAGTGCACGCAGCCCAGGGTCGAGTGATAGCCGTCGTGCACGGCCTTGACCGGGTCCTTGTACCTCGCCAGCAGGTCGCGCACGCGCTCGAGCTCGGGCGACAGCGCCGGGCTCTCGGCGAGGGCGGCCGGTGCCAGTGCCGCCAGCGCGGCGAGCGCCAGGGCGAGCGCCGTCCTTCTCGCGATACGGGGAATGTCGCCGGGTGCCCGGCGCGGATCGGTCGTCTTCATGGTGTCGTCTCCATTTCGGCTTGGTGGATGTCGGGGTGGCGCGGCGCGCGGGCGAAGGCCGCCATCGGCGCGGCCTTCGCCCGCGCCTTCGGTCAGGACTCCGACGCCGGCAGGCGCGCGGCCGTCCATTCGGCGAAGCCGCCGCGCATCCAGATGACGTTGCTGTAGCCCTCGTTGATGGCGTGGCGGATCACCGCCGCGGCCGCAGGGTCGTTGGCGCCGGCGCCGTAGACCACGATGCGCGCCGATTTGTCGCCGCCGAGCGCCGACCTGTCGAACACGTGGTCGCGCAGCACCTCGCTGTAGCGGACCGGCAGATGCCTGGCGTTCTTCAGGTGGCTCCGGGCGAAATCGGCGCGCGGCCGCACGTCGATGACGATCACGCGCTCTCCGGTATGGCCCATGAGGCCGTTGACCTCGGCCGCGCCGCCGGTGACCACGCCGGCGACG
The DNA here is from genome assembly GCA_023150455.1 of Alphaproteobacteria bacterium. Taxonomy (GTDB): domain Bacteria; phylum Pseudomonadota; class Alphaproteobacteria; order JAEULC01; family JAEULC01; genus JAEULC01. The sequence continues at coordinate 7,787 of JAKLKW010000215.1, forward strand.
GAA
>JAKLKW010000216.1 GCA_023150455.1 Alphaproteobacteria bacterium
ATCGCGAGGTAGTCCTCGTGGGCCGGGCCGATCACGCCGTGGCGGACCAGGAAGTCGATGATCACGAGGTTGCAGTTGAACTTGAAGCGCGCCGTGCCGCCGACGATGCGCGCGACCCTGGCGACCGGCATCAGCGCGAAGCGCTCGATCTCGCCGTCGGTGTTGCGCGGCACGAAGCGGGCGGGCAGCTCGAGGTCGTAGCAGTACATCACGTCGGGCTTGACCGTGTCGCCTTCCTGGCAGGTGTAGGAGATCGTGCCGACCGGCCGGGCGCGCGCGGCGAGCGCGCGCGGGATCGCGGCTTCCTCGCGGCATTCCTTGACGAGGTTCTCCCGCAGGCCCAGGCCCGCGGGCTGGCCGCCGGCCACCATGTTGTCGAGCATGCCCGGATAGGTCGGCTTGTCCTTGGCGCGATGCCCGATCCACAGATGCAGGCCGCCGCGGCGCCGCACGAAGCCGTTCATGTGCACGCCGTAGGCGCGGATGCCGAAATGCGGGATGGCGGCGCGCTCGATCGCCATCAGCGCCTTCCCGCCGCCGAACGGGTTGGCGTCGAACGGCGCGACCGGGTAGCGCTCGCCGCGCCAGCCCCTGACGACGCCGTCCGCGGCCAGCCGCTGCAGCGCGCGCTCGACCGCGTGGGTGCGCCGGGCCGGCGTGTCGAGATGCGGCGCCAGCGCGACCCCGGCCGGCCCGGGCGCGAACACGTCGGGGAACGCCGCCAGGCGCCCGGCGAAGCCCGGCGCGATCCAGCCGACATGGAGGCCGGCGACGGTGAAGGGCAGGAAACGGGTCAGGTCGGCGTTGTTGCAGGCGGCGATGCGGTCGAGGAAGCTCATGCCCCGGCCGGCATCACGACACCGCCCTCGGCCGGCGCTCCAGGGTCGCGAGCAGCTCGTCGATGTCGCGGCTGTGGCCGAGCTTGCGCCCGCTCGCCAGCAGCAGGAAGTCGCCGTCGCCGCCGCCCGCGCCGCGGCGCTTGGCGATCGTGTAGAGCGGCTTGTCGAAGCTGTGGCGGAACACCGAGAAGGCGGCCATGTTCTCGTGGAGGTCGATGGCGTAATCGCGCCACTCGCCGCTGGCCACGCGGCGGCTGTACAGGTTCAGAATGCGTTTCAGCTCGCCCCGGCTGAACCCGACCCGGGACGGCCGCCGACGGTGATCGGCGAGGCTGAGCATGTCGGCCATGCAGGCGCCCGCGCTCCCCCTGTCTGACGGTCCTTTGAATAGTCTTCCAAATGTCACGCCCGCTGTCCATGACCGGATGGTCGCGGGGCCGGATGGTCGCGGGCGGGACTCCCTATTGGACCGGATCGGGCCGCGTCTCGTAGGGATCCGGGCCCATGAAGCACTGCACCTGGCCGAGCGTGGCGTAGCACTGCTTCTGCACCGCGAGCCCGGCGAACTGGCCGTTCCTGTCGATGCAGTAGGGCTGGTGGTTCTCGACATGCACGCCCGAGCAGTCCTCGCCGGTCGACCACGAGACGAAGTGGTCCCAGGGCAGCTTGCCGGTCGCCGACGTGGTGTAGAAGCCGGCCGTCGACGCCACGATCGGCGCGAGCGCGAAGCAGCCCGACAGCGGCAGCCCCAGCCCCACGAGCACGAGCGCCTTCAGCACCAAGGCCGGGCGCATGAACGCCGTCACGATGTCCCTCCGATCCGCCCCGGCGCCGGCGCGCGGGCCCCTCGCCCCGGCCGATTCCGGTCGCTGGCAGTTAGCGGCAAATTCTTTAAATCGCGGTTAACGGGGGGAAACGCCTCACGGCGCGCACGGCTTCGCCCTGTCGCGCGTGTCGCAGACGCGCACCCGGTCGAGATACTGCTGCCAGCCCGGCACCAGCGCGCGGGCGGCGGCGGGGGCGGGGCCGCCGAACGGCTGGCCGCGCCAGGCGCGCTGCACGACGTAGAGCGCGTCGCGCCCGCCGACCGCCAGGATCAGCGCGATCTCGCCCCTTTGCCGACCCGCGGGGCCGCCGCCCGCGCGGTTGCGCCCGCACAGCAGCAGCTGCCGCGCGGACGGGTAGCCGGCGATCATGCGCTCCGCCGGCGCCTCGGCCGCCGCGCCGTCGCAGTTCGCCTCGAAGCCCTTGCGCATGCGCTCGAGCACGGCGCGCGGCGGCACGTTCCTGAGCGCGAAGAACACCTGCACGGTCAGCAGCTCGGTCCAGTTCTCGATCTCCTGCCCGCGCGGCAGGTACTGGTACTGCGCCTGGTCGTCGTCGCGGTCGCTGAAGCCGAGCTCCCAGCCCGCGGGCGGCTCGAGCAGCAGGTTCTCGCCCGGCGGCAGCGCTTCCCGCGCCGGCGGCAGCGCCTCTTCGGGCTCGGCCGCCGGCGGCGGCGTGCGTTGCGCCGCGGCGGGAACGGCGCCGGCCAGCAGCAGCGCCGCGGCCAGGGCGGGCGCGATGAGCGAAGCGAATCGTCGGGTCCGCATGGGCGATCCTAGGGGCCTCTCGCGGCGCCTTCCTTACCGGCCGGCGCACCCCGCGACAATGCCGGCGGAAGCGCCCGAAATCGCGGCGAAAATAAGGCAGTTCAATGAGTTCCGCGCGTTTCGTGAATTGCAACAGCGGGACCGCGACGCTATGGTGGCGCGCCTGCTGGACGGGCCCATCCCAACCGAGAGCCGAGCGAGCGCCGTGGCCGATATTTTTCAGGAAGTCGAGGAAGATGTCCGGCGCGAGCGCTTCGAGAAGCTGTGGAAGCGCTACGGCAACTACGTCGTCGGGGTCGCGCTCGCCGCGGTGCTGGTCACGGCCGGAATCGTGTGGTGGCGCGACTACCAGCGCAAGCAGAACGAGGCGCGGGCCGAGCGTTTCCTCGCCGCGCTCGAGCAGGCCGGGCGCGGCGAGGCCGACCCGGCCAAGGCCGCGTTCGCCAAGCTGGCCGAGGACGGCGGCGCCGGCTACGCCACGCTGGCGCGGCTGCAGCAAGGCGCGCTGCTGGCCAAGGCCGGCGACGCGGCCGGCGCGGTCAAGCAGTACGAGGCGATCGCGGCCGACGGGCGCATCGACCAGCTGTTCCGCGACTTCGCCGTCGTGCTGATCGCGCAGGAGACGATCGAGACGGCCGACCCGGCCGCGCTGACGCAGCGCCTGCAGGCGCTGACCGGCGACAAGAACCCCTGGCGCCATTCCGCCACCGAGCTCATGGCGCTGCTCGCCAAGCGCGCCGGCGACGCCGCCAAGGCCAAGGAACTCTACACCAGGCTCGCCGACGACCTCACCGCGCCGCAGGGCATGCGCGCGCGCGCCACCGAGATGCTCGCGATCATCGGCGGATAGGCCGGAAGGCGTGAACCAGCCTCGCGGCTTTCCGCGCGCGGCGCGGACCATCGAGCAGCACCGGATGAAAAGGGCAGGGCGCGCGGCCCGGACCGCCGGGGCGCTCCTGTCTTTGTCGATCCTGCTCGGCGGCTGCGGCCTTTCCGACTATTTCGGCGGCTGGTTCGGCCAGTCGCCGTCGCCGCCGCTGCCGGGCGAGCGCATCCCCGTCCTGCTGCTGCGCCAGGACCTCGAGCCCGATGTGCGCCTGGCCGCCGTCGACGTGCGCCTGCCGGCGCCGCAGCCCAACCGGGACTGGCCGCAGGCCGGCGGCTATCCCGACCACGCCATGCACCACCTGGCCGCGGGCGAGACGCTGGAGCGGCGCTGGGACATCAGCGTCGGCTCGGGCTCGGCCAGCGACGCGCGCATGACGGCGCAGCCGATCGTGGTCGCCGGCAGGCTCTACACGATGGACGTCAGCTCGCGCGTCACCGCCGTCGACGCCGCCAGCGGCAAGCGGCTGTGGCAGGTCGACGTGCAGCGCGACAGCGAGGACTCCGACGCCTTCGGCGGCGGCATCGCCTATGCCGAGGGCAGGCTGTTCGTCGCGACCGGCTTCGCCCAGGTCGTGGCGCTCAACGCCGAGGACGGCAAGGTGGTCTGGCGCGCCGACATGCCCGGGCCGATGCGCTCGGCGCCGACCGCGGCGGGCGGGCGCGTGTTCGTCATCACGATCGACAACCAGGCGCACGCGCTCTCGGCCGAGGACGGCTCGAAGCTGTGGACCCATACCGGCATCAGCGAGACCGCGGGCCTGCTCGGCGGCGCCAGCCCCGCCGTGGCGCAGGGCATCGTGCTGGTGCCCTACTCCTCGGGCGAGCTGTTCGCGCTCAGGGTCGAGAACGGCAAGTCGGTGTGGCAGGACAGCCTGTCGAACGCGCGGCGCATCGACGCGCTGTCGTCGCTGGCCGACATCCGCGGCAAGCCGCTGATCGACCGCGGGCGCGTGTTCGCCATCAGCCATTCCGGCGCCATGGTGTCGATCGACCTCAGGACCGGCGCGCGCGCCTGGGACCGCGAGATCTCCGGCGTCGAGACGCCCTGGGTCGCCGGCAACTACCTCTACGTGCTGTCGACCGACAACATCGTCTTCTGCCTCACGCGCGATTCCGGCCGCGTCAAGTGGCTGCGCCAGCTGCCGCGCTACATCCAGCCGGACAAGAAGAAGGGCCCGGTCACCTGGACCGGGCCGGTGCTGGCCAGCGACCGGCTGATCGTCGCCGGCTCGCAGGGGCGCGCGCTGTCGATCTCGCCCTACACCGGCGACGTGCTGGGCGAGCTGGACCTGCCCGAGGGCGTGACGATCGCGCCGATCGTCGCCAACGAGACGCTCTACTTCATCACCGAGCGCGCGCGCGTCGTCGCGCTGCGCTGAAGCAAGAGGGCTCGAGCGCGATGGCCCTTGCCGCCGCTCGCCGGACGGTCGCGATCGTCGGCCGGCCCAATGTCGGCAAGTCCACGCTGTTCAACCGGCTGGTCGGCCGGCGCCTGGCGCTGGTCGACGACACGCCGGGCGTCACGCGCGACCGGCGCGAAGGCCCGGGCCGGATCGGCCATCTCGCCTTCACCGCGATCGACACGGCCGGGCTCGAGGAATCGGCGCCCGAGACGCTGACCGGGCGCATGCGCGCGCAGACCGCGCGCGCGGTCCAGGACGCCGACCTGGTGCTGCTGGTGATCGACGCGCGCGCCGGCATCGTGCCGCTCGACCGGCATTTCGCGCAGTGGCTCCGGCGCTTCGGCAAGCCGGTCGTGCTGGTCGCCAACAAGGCCGAGCACGCGCGCGCGGCGGAGGCGGCGCTCGGCGAGGCCTGGGGCCTGGGCCTCGGCCAGCCGGTCGCGGTCTCGGCCGAGCACGGCGAGGGCATGGCCGAGCTCGGCGACGCCATGGCCAGGCATCTGGCACCGCCGGAGGCGGAAGCGCCGGCCGAGGCGCCGGCGGGGCCGCTCAAGCTCGCCATCGTCGGGCGGCCCAACGTGGGCAAGTCGACCCTGGTCAACGCGCTGATCGGCGAGGAGCGCCTGCTGACCGGGCCCGAGGCCGGCATCACCCGCGACGCGATCGCCGTCGACTGGACGCACAAGGGCCGCGCCATCCGCCTCGTCGACACCGCGGGCCTCAGGCGCCGCGCCAGGGTCGAGGGCAAGCTCGAGCGCCTGTCGACCGCCGACACGCTGAACGCGATCCGCTTCGCCGAGGTCGTCGTGCTGGTGATCGACGCCCAGCAGATGCTCGAGAAGCAGGACCTCGCGATCGCGCGGCTGATCGTCGAGGAAGGCCGCGCCATGGTGCTCGCGGTCAACAAGTGGGACCTCGTGAGCGAGCGCGAGGCCGCCATGAAGGTCCTGCGCGGGCGGCTCGACGCGTCGCTGCAGCAGGCCAAGGGCCTCGCCGTCGTCACCGTCTCCGCGCTGACCGGCCAGCGCCTCGACGCGCTGATCGACGCCGTGATCGGCGCCCACGACGTCTGGAACCGCCGCATCGCCACGCCCGAGCTCAACCGCTGGCTCGAGGCGATGGTGGCCGCGCATTCGCCGCCGCTCGTCGCCGGGCGGCGCTTGAAGCTGCGCTACATCACCCAGACCGGCACGCGCCCGCCGGCCTTCGCGCTGTTCTGCAACCGCGCCGACGCCCTGGGCGACGACTACCAGCGCTACCTCGTCAACGGCCTGCGCGCGGCCTTCGACCTCCCCGGCACGCCGATCCGCCTCGCCGCGCGCTCGGGGCGCAACCCTTACGTGAAGAAGGGGTAGTCACAGGCGGATCGAGGCGGGATGCGCCATCACGTCGGTATGGCCGAAGTCGCGGCCCTTGAACAGCAGGGGCGCCATCAAGCTTCGTCATCGCCCAGGCTGCGGACAGCGGAAACCATGGCCACGCGCGTCAGCGTCCCCGACGACTATCCCGCTACCTGCACGGCACGCCCGCCGCCGGGCGGCGGCGCGCTAGCGCCGCCGGCGCCGCTTCGCCGGCATCGTCGCGGGCCTGGTGTCGAACTCGGCCGGTTGGGTGATCTCGATCAGCTCGAGGTCGCGCGAGTGCGCGATCTCGCGGTGGCGGATGCCCGGCGGCTGGTAGACCGAGGAGCCCGCCTTGAGGCGGACCTTGCCGTAGCCCTCGTACTCGAACTCCACCCAGCCCTTCAGCACGTAGACCATCTGGAAGTCGAGCGCGTGCCGGTGCGCCCCGGAGCCCTTGATGCGCTTCTTGCCGCCTTCCGGCGCGGCGCGGATCACGTGCGCGCCGACCCGGCCCCGGGTCGCCTGGCGGATGCCGAGGTCGCGGTACTGGAAGAAGTCGCGCAGGCCCCCGCCCTTGAAGTCGCGCGCCTTCCGATGGCTGACGACGGGAAGCGCGGCCATGGCGGCCTCTAGACCGCGAACGGCCGCTCGGCGTGGGCGCGCGCCTCGAAGGCGGCGATGTCGCGCTCCTTCTCCAGCGTGTAGCCGATCTCGTCCAGGCCCTTCAGCAGCGTCTCCTTGCGGAAGGGATCGATCTCGAACTTGATGCAGCCGCCGTCCGGCCCGCGGATCTCCTGCTTCTCGAGGTCGACCGACAGGGTCGCGTTGGCGCCGCGGCCGGCGTCGTCCATCAGGAGCGCCAGCTCCTTCTTGCCGACCTTGATCGGCAGGATGCCGTTCTTGAAGCAGTTGTTGTAGAAGATGTCGGCGAAGCTCTCGGAGATGACGCAGCGGATGCCGAAGTCGGCGAGCGCCCAGGGCGCGTGCTCGCGCGACGAGCCGCAGCCGAAATTCTCGCCGGCCACCAGGATCTGCGCCTTGCGATAGGCGGGCTTGTTCAGCACGAAGTCGGGGTTCTCGCCGCCGTCCGGCCTGTAGCGCATCTCGTGGAACAGGTTGCGGCCGAGCCCGTCGCGCCTGATGGTCTTGAGGAACTGCTTGGGGATGATCTTGTCGGTGTCGACATTGGCCATCGGCAGGGGGGCCGCCACGCCCGTCAGCTTGTCGAACTTGCGCATGACCTGGAACTCCGCCGGTTCTCGGTTCCGCCGGCCGTCCGGCGTTCCCGATTCGGGCCGCATACATAAAGCCAGCTTCGCGCGGGCGCAATCGAGCAGTGGATTTTCCACCGTGGATGCCGCAGGTTCCGTTGCGCGGCGGCGTGCAACCCACTAGGCTGCGTGCAACACCAAACCGGGACGGACGTGACGCGGTCTCTCGTTATCGGCGGGATCGGCGTGGCCTTGCTGGCCACGGCGCTGGCCTGGACCTTCCTCTACGGCGACGGCGAGGCGCCGCCCGCGGCCGGGCCGGCCGCCCGCGCGCCCAAGGTGATCGTCCCGCCGGCCGCGCCGCCGCTGGCCGAGCGCGCGGCACCCGAGGCGGCTACCCCGGGCGCGGCGCCGAAGGGCCCGGCGGCCAAGGCGCCGGCGAAACCCGCCGGCCCGGAACGCGCGGCCAAGGCGCCGAGCT
>JAKLKW010000217.1 GCA_023150455.1 Alphaproteobacteria bacterium
CTTGCTGCTGTTGTTGGCGCTGGGCGGCAAAGCCGCTGACGATGCTGACCTCCAGCGGCTTCTGGATGTCGCGACGGTACTCGTTCACGCCGCGCGCCATCAGCATGCCGTCGGTGGGCGCCAAGCCGCGACCAACCGCCAGGTCGCGCTTGTCCGCCACCATCTGGCCGAGGTTATGGGCATCGGCGCAGCCGAAGTTGCGATGCGTGGCGTTCTCCGGGTTGCTGCCGCGCGGCTGGGTCCAATCCGGGCAGTCGAGCGCGGCCACCACGTAGCGCTCCACCACCACGCTGACCGTGTCCGGCCTGGACGCAGCGCCCGGTGCGACATGGCCCGGCTCGCTGGGGATCTGGTGCCGCGTCAGGTGCAGGCGCACGGATTCGGCGCGCTGGGCGGCCCACGGCGACCCGGTATCGCGATCGACCACCACCACGCGGTCCTGACGGTCCACGCCGATGTTCGCGAGGAACTCGTCGAGCCTCCGCCCGGCGGCCACGGTCATGTAGAGCTCGTCGCCGCCGAAGGTGATGTCGTGCGCGACCTGCACCAGGTCGGCGCGCGCCTCGGGCGGGGCCTTGCTCGTGAATTCCTTGAATTCGGGTCCGCAACCGGCCGCCGCGACGCATAGCGCGATCGCGATCGGCGCGACGACGAGTCTGCGCTTCATGCAACTACTCCAATTGGAAGCCGGCCGGGCCAGCCAGGCGCGGGCGGCGCCCGGTCAGCAGCTCCGTGCTGCCCGGCACGAGATCGCGCCGCCATTGGGCGCCCAGGAAGATGCGATCCAGGTCGTGCGGCGGCCGGAAGCCGTCGGTGGGCGCGGCCACCTGCTGCGCCGTATCGACCGGCTCGACGATGTAAGGCGTCACGATGATGACCAGCTCGGACTCGTTGCGCCTGAACGTGTCCGACCGGAACAGCGCGCCGAGAATGGGGATATCCGCCAGCCCGGGCCATTTCGTGATCTGGTGGGTAACGTCGTTGCGGATCAGGCCGGCGATGGCGAAGCTCTGGCCGCTGGCCACCTCCACGGTCGTCTCGGCGCGCCGGGTGGTGAGCGCCGGAATGACGAAGCCGGCAAGGACGACCGCGCCGTCGTCGGAAAGCTCGCTCACCTCGGGCCGCACGTGCAGGTTGATGCGGTTGTCGTTCAGCACCGTCGGCTGGAACGCCAGCGACACGCCGAACTTCTTGTACTCGATCGTGACCAGGTTGAGGGTTTGCGGCACCAGGATGGGGAACTCGCCGCCCGCCAGGAAGCTGGCGGTCTGGCCCGAGATCGCGGTCAGGTTCGGCTGCGCCAGGATCTTGACCAGGTTCTCCTCGTCCATCGCGTCGATGATGTTGTTGACGTCGAACGCGCCATTGCGGCCCGTGACCCGGAACTTGTTGGCGATGTTGGCCGTCTCCGGATTGACGACGGTCAACGTGGCCGCCAGCTCGGACGTCGTGCTGAGGATGTCGCGCGCGACCGTCCAGTTGAAGCCGAGTTGCTTCGTGATCTCCTTCGTCATCTCGGCGACGCGGACGCGCAGGTTCACCTGCACCGGGCCCGTGACCTTCAAGCGGTTGATCACCTGGCGCTCGTCGCCCACGATGGCCGAAGCCATGCGGCGGACGTCCTCGGACTCGGTAGGCGAGGCGACCCTTCCGTCCAGCACGAACTGCCCCCCGACCGAGCTCACCGCGATCTGGCGGTTGGGCACGAGCTGCCTGATGCCCTCGCGCAGGCGCTCGATGTTGGCCGTCACCACCACGCGGGTGTCGACGAGGATCCTGTCCTGGTCATCGGCGGCGACCAGCGTGGTCTCGCCGCCCTTCTTGGCGAACACGTAGACCAGGTTGGCCGACTTCACCTGCACGTCGGCGATCTCGGGATTGGCGATGAACACCGTCGCCGCCGGGCGCGGCAGACGGATCACCTGGCCGCGGTTGATCTCGAGCGACACCACGCTCGTCACGGTCTCGGCGCCGCGCGGCGCCAGGGAGGTGGGCGCTGCCGGCATCGTCGCGGCCGCCGGCGTCAACGCGGTCGGCGCCGGCGGCGTGATCGGGGGGCGATAGGCGGGCTTGGTCTGCGCAGGCTTGTCCTGGGCGGGCTTATCCTGGGCGGGCTTATCCTGGGCGGGCTTCCCGGTCGCCGTTTTCTCCGGCGCTGTTTTCTCCGGCGCCGGCTTCGCCTGCGCGAGGCGCTCCGGGGTCGCGCGCTTGCGCGCGGGGTCGCGGGACGGTTCGGGCGTTGCTTTCGTCGGCGCGGCCTCCGCCGCGGCCGACGGCGCTGCGATGGCCTGCCTTGCGTGGAGCTCTGGTCCCGCCGCCGGTGCGACGACTCCCATGGTTTCGATCGCCGGCGCGGCGGGCAGCGCCGGCAGGCCGCCCTTGGCGGCGGCATGGTCGGTCGATGCCGGCGGCAGGGACGGGATCGACGGCAGAGGTGGCAGGGCGAGCGTGACCGCGGCGGCGCCGCGCGGCTCGTCCGGGTCCACCCGCACGGACGTGTAGCGGATCGATTCCTGTGCGAGGCAGGGCGAACCCCATCCGGCCGGCAGGCCGACCAGAACGCCCACGCTCAACGCGGTCGCCGCGAGAAGCTTCATGTCACTGACCCCCGACCGACAGCCCCGTCAGAAGGCCGCTTTCGTCTCCTCAGACCCGCGCAAGATGAACACTTGACGTCTGCCCGACCCGTTGCCATCGAGCATGAACTTCAATTGCCTGTCCACCGTGTAGCTACGGCTCTGTTCCGACTTGGTTTTCGTCGATTTTGGCATGCTGCCGCCACTGGTCATGGCGACTGATTCGCCGGACCCGACCCCGTCCGAGCCCGGATTGGGCTGATCGGTCATGGCGCGCAGGCTCAGCGCGATTTGCCCCATTTGCAGCGCGAGCGCGACGGTCTCGGCCTGCTTGGGATCGACCTCGATCGTCGCGGTCTTGCCGAGCGATACCTCGCCCTTGCCGTATTCGGTCTTCTGGTCGATCGCCAGCACGCGCACCTTGCTCAGCACGGTCGCGGCGAAATGGTTCTTCTCTTCCTCCTTGGCCGGGTCGTCGCCGTACCTGGCCGTCAGGATCACGTCGACCAAGTCGCCCGGGAAGACGAATCCGGCATTGCCCGAGGTCGAGGTGATCGGCACGGTCATCGCGCGATGGCCGGGATTGAGCACCGCGGCGAGGAAACCCCGATCGCCCGGCGTGGCGAAGCGCTGCTCGATGATCGGCTCGCCCGGGTTGACCGGCATGCGCGCCACCGAGCCCACGAACTCCTCGAGCGTGCGCTCGCCCTTCACCACGAAGCCCTTCACGATGCCGTCCTTCGGCCAGGCGACCCATTCCAGGTGGCTCGCCTGCACGAACGTGCCCGGTGCCAGCTTGGCCTTGGCCACCAGGACCGACGGGCCGACTTCCTTCGGCGCCTCGGCGACCACCGGCGGCGGCTTCATGGCCTCGCGCTGGGCGATCAGGTAGCCGCGCACCATCAGCGCCGTGAATCCGGCGACCGCGATGGCCACGACGACGATCAGGATGTTTCGGATACCCATGGAACTCACTCCCGCAGGGCGTCACGTTGCCGCGCTGGCGATGGCGGCAAGGCGCAGGGACAGGTAGAAGCCGCCGGCCGCGATCGCCACGCCGTACGGCAGCGCTTCGGTCAGCAGCGCATCGCGCAGCGTGCGGCTGCCGATATGATCGAGCGCCGCGGCAAGGCTCAGACGGACCGGTCGAAGCAGCATCAGGGCGGCGATGAAGCCGCCCGCGAGCGCCGTTACGAGCAGGAACTCGCCGATCAGCGCGGGACCGGCGAAGAGCGAGGCCGCGCTGAGCAGCTTGGCATCGCCGCCGCCGATCCATCCCAATGCGAACGCGGCAAAGCCGCCGGCGAGCACGGCCGCCATCACGCACAGGGACCAGACCGGCTGGACGGAGTGCGGCGCGCTGAACGCGAACAGGGGATAGAGGGCGAGCAGCGCCAGGCTGTAGGCGTTCGGAATCCGGTACTTCTTGACGTCGCCGGAGGCCGCGGCCAACAGCAGGCCCATGAAGAGGGCCAATGTGAGCAAGTGAGCCAGAAGAAGCGCGCTCATCTCGTGCTCCAGCGACGATATGCCCATCGCGCTTCGTGGCGCCGGGCGCGAGCCGGCCGCTCTTCGCGGGGAAGGGCGGCCCTCGGCATCAGCCGGCGACCGCTTGGGCCAGGGCGCTTACAACCCCCGTGAACAGCGTCTGGAGGTTCGCGCCGATCAGGACCAGTCCGCCGACGATGCTGATCGACAAGATGGCGGCGACAATGCCGTACTCGATGATGGCTGCCGCGGACTCATCGCTTGCGAAACGCCGCAGGGTTGGCATCGATCGCCCCCCATCGTTGCCGACGACTCCCCCAAGTCCCTGAGGCCAACGCGACGGCGCAATGGACGTAGCTTCGGTCCCTACCTCGTCATCGCGGTGCAGGAATGGCGGGAATGCCATCCGGCATCCCCGCTCCCTGTCCGATTTCTCGGAACCAACAGGCTTACTCGGTCGTCGAGATCAGCCGCCGGCGGCCGTGGTCAACGCGGCCACGATGGCCGTCCAGATCGCGTTGAGCTGGGTGCTCGCGGCCGTCAGCAGGCCGATGATCAGAACGGAGAGCAGCCCGGCAAGCAGCGCATACTCGATGGCCGTCGCGCCCGAGTCGTCCTTCCAGAACTTGGAAATAAGAGCCTTCATAGTGGTTCTCCCTACCTGGCAACATGCGGTCCACCCTGGCCGCAGGTCGGATGCTCGCCGATCTTCTTTAAGAATGCGTTATCAACGAAGGTAAATAGATCGCATTCTATGGATTGGTATTACCTTCTTTTCCATTCAACTTGCTGGTTTGTGATTGTGGACGGCGACCATACCCGACGCGAATGCTAGATTTATGTTTTCCTTGGCGGGCCGGCCGGCGTCCTGGGACGCTTGGTGCGGCGCGACCGGGCTGTGCGATGAACTGTCGCCGCTTCAGGCTGGCCGGAGCCGTTGTCCTCTCCCTGGGATGCACCTTGGCCGGGCTTGGGTCGTCGCCGCCGGCCGGGGCCGAGGCGCTGCCCGTCGATCTCGAGCTGGTCCTGGCGGTCGACGTGTCGGGCAGCATCGACGCCGAGGAGATGCAGCTGCAGCGCGACGGCTACGTGGCCGCGCTTGCCGATCCCGACGTGGTGCGCGCGGTCACGCGCGGCGTGCTCGGACGCGTCGCCGTCGCGTACCTGGAATGGTCGGGCTACGAGGACCGCCGGCTCGTGGTCGACTGGTCGCTGGTCAAGGACCGGGAGAGCGCCAACCATTTCGCCGCGCGGCTCAAGCGTGCGCCGATCCGCGGCGGCGTCGCCACGTCGATCAGCGGCGCGATCGATTTCGCCCTGACCATGTTCGGCCGCAACGGCTACGAGGGCACGCGCCGCGTGATCGACATCTCCGGCGACGGTCCCAACAACGCCGGGCCGCTGGTGACCGAGGCGCGCGAGCGCGCCATCGCCGGGGGCATCGTGATCAACGGGCTGCCCATCCTCAACGACCGGCCGAACCGGCTGGGCTTCCCGAGCCTCGACGATCTCGATCTCTATTACGAGGGCTGCGTGATCGCCGGCGACGGCGCCTTCGTCATCGTCGCCGGGAATTTCCAGGCCTTCGGCGAGGCGATCCGCCGCAAGCTGATCCTCGAGATCGCCGGGCTCGCGCCGGCCCGGCCGAAGCGCCAGGCGCGACGCGCGGTGCCGCCGCGCTTCCCGGCCGGGATCATGCCCGTGCGCTATCTCCAGGCCGCCGCCGTGTACGAGCGCGGCTGCGACGTCGGCGAGCGCCAGTTGCGCGAATTCTATCTCCGGCGCGGATGGGCGAACTGACGGGCGCCGTCCGCCGTCTGCGCCTGGGCATGGTCGGCGGCGGCCGGCCGAGCGGCATCGGCGAGATTCACCGCCTCGCGGCGCGGCTCGACGGCCGATACGAGCTGGTCGCGGGCTGCTTCTCGCGCGATCCGGTGCGTGGACGGGAAGCGGCGCGGCGGCTGATGGTATCGCCCGAGCGCTGCTACCCCGACTGGCGCGCCATGGCCGAAGGCGAGGCCGTGCGCGCCGACCGTGTCGACGTGGTCGCCGTCGTCAGCGGCAACGACACGCACGTGCCGGCGACCGTCGAATTCCTCGCGCGCAGCTGCGACGTCATGTGCGAGAAGCCGCTGGCGGTCGACCACGCGGCGGCGCTGTCCGTGCGCGCCGCCGCGAGGCGCGCCGGCAGGATCGTGGCGCTCGGCCACTACTTCGCGGGCTTCGCCATGCTGCGGCAGGCGCGCGCCATGATCGCCGAGGGCGCGCTGGGCGAGGTGCGGATGGTGCAGGCCGAGCATGCGTCGGAAGGCCTGGCGCTGGGAACGCCCGACGGCCGCGCGCCGGTCGGCGTGATCGCCGATCTCGGCGTCCATGCGGCATTCCTCGTGCGCTTCGTCGCCGGCGCGTCGATCGATCGCGTCGCGGTCGATGCGGCCCGCTTCACCCCGGGCCGCCCGGCCGAGGACGACGCCCGCGTGCTGCTGCGGCTGGGCGGCGGCGCGCGCGGCGCGATCTGGGTCAGCCACGCCGCCGGCGGCCATCGCCGCTGGATCCGGCTGCGCGTCGCAGGATCGCGCGGCGCGCTGGAATGGTCGGTCGGCGAGCCCGACCTGTTGCGCCATACGCCGCTCGGCGAGCCGACGCGCCTGCTGCAACGCGGCGGCCGCGGCTTGATCGCCGATGCCGGCATCGTCTCGCGCCTGCCCTCCGGCCATGTCGAGGGCACGATCGAGGCGTTGGCGACCGTCTATGGCGACCTGGCCGATGCCGTGGCGACCCGCGCGAGGGTCGCACGGCCGCTCTATCCCGACGTCGAGGACGGCGTCGCGGGCGCCGCGTTCATCGAGTCGTCGATGCGCTCGATCGAGCGCGACGGTGCCTGGGTCGATCTGCCGCGTGCCTAGCGGCGGCGCGCCTGGAAGGCGTGCAAGGGGATCGTCAGCGGCAGCACCAGCAGCACGGAAGCGGCCAGGACGACCAGTGCGGTCTCGAGCCCGACCCGGTCACTGAGCCAGCCGTAGGCGAACGGCGCGGTGGCGGCGCCGCCGATCGACAGCGTGTAGAACAGCCCGAAGGCGCGCGGCAGCTTGTCGCGCGACACCGTTTCGGGCACCGAGCCGTACAGCACCGAGGACGTGCCGTTGAGCGCGAGGCCGAGCAGCGGCAGGAGCGGCATGACGGCGTAGAGCGGCAGCGCGCCGAGCGCCGCGACCGCGAGCGCGGTCGCGACCTCGGTCGCGACGACCGTGGCGATCGCGCCGAAGCGGATCGCCAGCAGCCCGCAGGCGAACTTGCCGGCGGCGCCGCCGATGAAGACGAGGCTCAGGCAAAGGCCGATGGTCGAGACGTCGGCGCCCTTGGCGGTGAGTACGAACGGCAGCAGCATCAAGGTGCCGCCGCGGCCGGCGCTGTCGATCACCGCGACGGCGGCGAGCGTGGCGAAGTGCGGCCAGCTCGTATCGACCGCCGGCGCCGGTGCGGCCGCGGCCGCGGCGGCGGCCGGCCGCGGGCCGGCGGCGCCCGGGCGCAGCAGCGGCAGGATCAACAGGCCGGTCGC
>JAKLKW010000218.1 GCA_023150455.1 Alphaproteobacteria bacterium
GTCGCGGCCGGGCACGACGAATCGATGATCGACATCGGCAGCATCGAAGGCCGCGTGAAGGCGTCGTCGATCAAGAAGATCGGCGAGATCGTCGACAAGCACCCGGAAGAGGCGGTCGCGATCGTGCGCAACTGGATGTACCAGGAATCCTAGGGGAAGACGGGGAACGGCGATGGCACGCACCCGCGACGACTTCCGTTCGCTGAGCGGTCCCGAGAAGGCCGCCGCGCTGATGCTGGCGATCGGCGACGAGCACGCCAGCAAGATCTTCGCGAAGATGACGGACGACGAGATTCGCGAGCTGTCGCAGGCGATGGCCAATCTCGGCAAGATCAACTCCGAGGTGGTCGAGCGGCTGTTCGTCGAGTTCGGCGACCAGATCTCCTCGACCGGCTCGCTGGTCGGCTCTTACGATTCGACCGAGCGCCTGCTGGCCAAGGTGCTGCCGGGCGACCGCGTCAACCTGATCATGGAGGAGATCCGCGGCCCCGCCGGCCGCACCATGTGGGACAAGCTGGCCAACGTGAACGAGAACGTGCTGGCCAACTATCTGAAGAACGAGTACCCGCAGACGGTCAGCGTGGTGCTGGCCAAGATCAAGCCCGAGCACGCCGCGCGCGTGCTGGCCGTGCTGCCCGAGGCCTTCGCCATGGAGGTCATCATGCGCATGCTGCGCATGGAGGCGGTGCAGAAGGACGTGCTCGACGACGTCGAGCGCACGCTCCGCACCGAGTTCATGACCAACCTGGCGCGCACGTCGCGCCGCGACGCGCACGAGATGATCGCCGAGATATTCAACAACCTGGACCGCAACACCGAAGGCCGCTTCATCGCCTCGCTCGAGGAGCGCAACCGCGACTCGGCCGAGCGCATCAAGGCGCTCATGTTCACCTTCGACGACCTGTCCAAGCTCGACCCGGGCGGCGTGCAGACGCTGCTGCGCGCGGTGCCGAAGGACAAGCTCGCGGTCGCGCTCAAGGGCGCGTCGGAGACGATCAAGGACCTGTTCTTCTCGAACATGTCCGAGCGCGCGGGCAAGCTCCTGCGCGAGGAGATCGCCTCGATGGGGCCGGTGCGCCTGCGCGACGTGGACGAGGCGCAGATGCTAATGGTCACGACGGCCAAGGACCTGTCGGCCAAGGGCGAGATCGTGCTGGCCGACAGCAAGGCCGGCGACGAGCTGGTGTACTGAGGCGCCGGCGGCGATGGCAAAGACCCGCTTCCTGTTCGACCACGACTTCGCCCAAGAGGAGCGCGACGCGGCGAAGCCGAAGCAGCCGACCTTCTCGCTCGACGAGCTCGAGGCGGCGCGCGCCATGGCGCGCGCCGAGGGCGCCGAGGCCGGCAAGGCCGAGGCGATGGCGTCGATCGAGCGCAAGACCGCCGACACGCTGATCGCGCTCGGCAAGCAGCTGGCGGCGTCCGCGGCCGCGCGCGAGGCGGCCATGGCGCGGATCGAGGCCGGCGCGGTGGAGCTGTGCGCCGGGCTTTTGCGCAAGCTGTTCCCCGCCCTGCAGCAGCAGCACGGGCTCGGCGAGATCGAGGGCCTGCTGCGCCAGGCGCTCCGCGCCATGGCGGACGAGCCGCGCGTGGTGGTGCGGCTCAACGACACGCTGCTCGACGCGCTGCAGCCGCGCGTCGACGCGCTGTCGAAGTCCTCGGGCTTCGCCGGACGCGTGGTGCTGGTGGGCGACGAGATGGTGGCGCCGGGCGACTGCGCGATCGAATGGGCCGACGGCGGCGCCGAGCGCCTGGGCGACCAGCTGTGGGCCGACGTCGACGCGCTGATCCGGCGCATGGGCGAGACCACGGGCGATGCCGCCGCGCCGGGCGCGGCGGCGGCCCAATAGGGATTTCCAAGGAGGGTCAAGATGTCGAGCGACAACCTGAACTTGAACGAGCTGGGCGGCCAGGACGGCGGCCCGTCCGGCGGCCAGGGCGGCGGCGGCGGCCAGCCGCCGGGTGCCGGCGGCGAGGGCGGCGAGGACGGCGGCAAGCAGCCGGCGCGCCAGCTCGAGGCCGTCTACGACATCCCGGTGCAGGTCTCGGCCGTGCTGGGACGCGCCACGATGCAGGTGAGCCAGCTCCTGAAGCTCGGCCGCGGCGCGGTGGTCGAGCTGGACCGCAAGGTCGGCGAGGCCATCGACATCTACGTCAACAACCGCCTGGTGGCGCGCGGCGAGGTCGTCGTCGTCGACGAGCGCCTGGGCGTGACCATGACGGAAATCATCAAGTCCGACCGCGCCTGAAGCTTCGAGGAGAGCGCCCGTCATGGCGAGCATTCCCCAGGGCGAACGGACCCCGCGCACGCGGCGGCCGTTGATCCGGCCGCCGACTGAAATGCTTGCGCGCCCCGGCCGACCGGAGGTCGGTCAGCCTGAGGATCAGCGCGCGCGACCGCGCCTGTCCGTTCCGTTTCCCTCCTTCGGCCTGGACATCACGGTGCTGGTCGGGATCGCCGGCGCCCTGGCGCTGCTGACGCTGGCGGTGACCGCCAGCGGCGAAGCCGCCATGTTCGTCGACTTGCCGTCGCTCCTGATCGTGCTCGGTGGCACGGCCGCCGTCACCATGGCGGGCTACTCGCCGACCGACCTGGCGGAGTCGCTGGCCGATGGCGCGCGCGTGCTGGTGCGCGCCGCGCCCAAGGCGGCCGACGCGGCGAACGACATCCTCGACCTGGCGGAAGAGGCCCGCACGCGCGGCGTGCCGGCGATGCGCCGGCTGGTGCTGGACCGCGACCCCGACGACAGGGTGCGCCGCGCATTGTCGCTCGCGGTCGAGGGCATGCCGCCCGACACGATCGAAGCCATGATCGCGCGCGAGACCGGCGCCCATTCGGCCCGGCTCGCCACCGCCGCCGGCATCCTTCGCCGCGCCGCCGACGTGGCGCCCGCCATGGGCCTGATCGGCACGCTGATCGGCCTCGTGCAGATGCTGGGCGTGCTCGACACGCCGGGCCGCATCGGCCCGGGCATGGCGCTGGCGCTGCTCACCACGCTCTACGGCGCCGTGCTGGCGCATCTCGTGTTCCTGCCGCTCGCGGCGCGCATCGAGCGCGCGGCCGAGGCCGACGAGCGCATCGACGCGCTGTGCCGCATGGGCGCCGTGTCGATCGCGCGCCAGGAGAGCCCGCGCCACCTCGAGATGCAGCTCAACAGCGCGCTGCCGCCCGCGGACCGCCCCCGCTACCTCGACTGAACGAAGCCAGCCAAGAAGTTTGCGCCGAAGGAAAGACCGACATGCGACTGCTGATCATCGGAACCCTCGAAGGCCACATCACCGCCGCCGGGCGCATCGCGCTGGCGCGCGGCGCCAAGGTCGCCCATGTCGACGATGTCGAGGCGGCCATGACGGCGTTGCGCGCCGGCCAGGGCGCCGACCTGCTGCTGATCGACGTGATGCTGGACGTCGGCCAGCTGGTGGCGCAACTGGCGGCCGAGCGCTTCTTCATCCCCGTCGTCGCCTGCGGCGTGGGCAGCGACGCCTCGGCCGCGGTGCGCGCGATCAAGGCCGGCGCCAAGGAGTACCTGCCGCTGCCGCCGGACGCCGAGCTGATCGCCGCCGTGCTCGAGGCCGTGTCGCAGGAGAACAACGCGATCCTGTTCCACGACCCGGTCATGCAGGCGACCATGCGGCTGGCCGAGCAGGTGGCGCCGAGCGAGGCGAGCATCCTGATCACCGGCGAGAGCGGCACCGGCAAGGAGCTGCTGGCGCGCCACATCCACCGCAAGAGCAAGCGCGCGCGCAACAAGTTCGTCTCGGTCAACTGCGCCGCGATCCCCGAGAGCCTGCTGGAGTCCGAGCTGTTCGGCCACGAGAAGGGCGCCTTCACCGGCGCGGTCGCGCGGCGCATCGGCAAGTTCGAGGAGGCGAGCGGCGGCACGCTGCTGCTCGACGAGATCAGCGAGATGGACCTGCGCCTGCAGGCCAAGCTCCTGCGCGCCATCCAGGAGCGCGAGATCGACCGCGTCGGCGGCACCGCGCCGGTCAAGGTCGACATCCGCATCCTGGCGACCAGCAACCGCAACCTCGAGGAGGAGGTCCGCAAAGGCAATTTCCGCGAGGACCTGTTCTTCCGCCTGAACGTCGTCAACCTGCGCCTGCCGCCCTTGCGCGACCGGCCGCAGGACATCGAGATGCTGGCGGCGCACTTCTCGAAGAAATACGCCGCGGTCAACGGCCTGCCCTCGCGCGGCCTGTCCCAGGCCGCCATGGCCAAGCTCAAGGCCCATGGCTGGCGCGGCAACGTGCGCGAGCTCGAGAACACCATGCACCGCGCCGTGCTGCTGGCGTCGGGCAACGAGATCGGACCGGACGCCATCATGCTGGGCGACCAGATGCCGGCCGAGACCGGCAGGCCGACCGCCTCGGCGGCGCAGCCGGGTGCCAACGGCGGCGAGAACAACGGCAAGTCCGAGCTCGTCGGCCTGACCGTGGCCGAGGTCGAGCGCCGGCTGATCCTCGACACGCTGCAGCACTGCCTCGGCAACCGCACCCATGCCGCCAACATCCTGGGCATCTCGATCCGCACGCTGCGCAACAAGCTGAAGCAGTACAGCGAGGGGACCGGCGGCCCGGCGCCGGAGCTTGAGGCGAGCGCGCCGTGACCGACGCCCCGGCGAGCAACATGGGAACGCCGCCCGCCCCGGGCGCCGGGGCCGGGACCGCCGCGTTCGGCGGCTTCGACCTCGCCGGCATCGGCCAGCTGCTGCGGCGCTCCGACATCGCGCTGGCGCTGGGCGTCGTCGCCATCCTGGCCGTCCTCATCCTGCCGCTGCCGACCTGGATGCTGGACATCTCGCTGGCGCTGTCGATCACGATCTCGGTCCTGGTGCTGATGGTCGTGCTGTTCATCCAGAAGCCGCTCGACTTCAGCTCGTTCCCGACCGTGCTCTTGATCACCACGATGCTGCGCCTGGCGCTGAACCTGGCGTCGACGCGGCTGATCCTGTCGCACGGCCACGAAGGCACCGCCGCCGCCGGCCGCGTGATCGAGGCCTTCGGCCATTTCGTCATGGGCGGCAACTTCGTCATCGGCATCATCGTCTTCGGCATCCTGGTGATCGTGAACTTCGTCGTCATCACCAAGGGCTCGGGCCGCATCGCCGAGGTGTCGGCGCGCTTCAGCCTGGACGCCATGCCCGGCAAGCAGATGGCGATCGACGCCGACCTCTCGGCGGGGCTCATCAACGAGACCGAGGCGCGCCAGCGCCGGCGCGCGCTCGAGGACGAGAGCACCTTCTTCGGCTCGATGGACGGCGCGTCCAAGTTCGTGCGCGGCGACGCCATCGCCGGCCTCCTGATCGTGTTCATCAACATCATCGGCGGCATCCTGATCGGCGTCGCGCAGAAGGGCATCGGTTTCGCCCAGGCGACCCACACCTACACCGTGCTGACCGTCGGCGACGGGCTGGTGACGCAGATCCCGGCGCTGATCGTGTCGACCGCCGCCGGCATGCTGGTCACCAAGGCGGGCGCCAGCGGCTCGACCGACAAGGCGCTGCTGGCGCAGCTCGGCGCCTACCCGAAGGCGCTGGGCCTGGTCGCCTTCCTGATGCTGACGCTCGCCGTCGTGCCGGGCGTCCCCGCCGTCCCCTTCCTGCTGCTGGGCGGCACGTCCGGCTACATCGCCTGGTACCTGACGCGCCAGGAGAAGCGCGCCGAGGACGAGCGCGCGGCGCAGGCGATCGCCGAGGCCGCGGCCGTGCCGGTCGCCGAGCAGCCGATCTCGCAGTCGCTGCAGATCGACACGGTGCGCCTCGAGCTCGGCTACGGCCTGCTGTCGCTGATCAACACCGACAAGGAGCGGCGGCTCACCGACCAGATCAAGGCGCTGCGCCGCCAGCTCGCGGGCGAGATGGGCTTCGTCATGCCCGCCGTGCGCATCCAGGACAACCTGCAGCTGCCGGCCAACGGCTACGTCATCCGCGTCAAGGAGATCGAATCCGGCCGCGGCGAGCTGCGCCCCGGCATGCTGCTGGTGATGGACCCGCGCGGCCAGATGATCGACCTGCCGGGCGAGCAGACCACCGAGCCGACCTTCGGCCTGCCCGCCATGTGGGTCGGCGAGGGCCTGCGCGAGGAGGCGATGTTCCGCGGCTACACCGTCGTGGACCCCGCCACCGTCATCACCACGCACCTGACCGAGATCGTCAAGGACAACATGTCGGAGATGCTGTCCTACAGCGAGACGCAGAAGCTGTTGAACGAGCTCGACAAGGACCACCAGAAGCTGGTCGGCGACGTGATCCCGACGCAGATCACCATCGGCGGCGTGCAGCGCGTGCTGCAGAGCCTCCTGAGCGAGCGCATCTCGATCCGCGACCTGCCGACGATCCTCGAGGGCGTCTCCGAGGCCTGCGCCGTGACGCGCAACATCGCCGCGATCACCGAGCACGTGCGCACGCGGCTGGCGCGCCAGATCAGCGACGCCGCGGTCGGGCGCGACGGCTACATCCCGCTGATCACGCTTTCGCCGGAATGGGAGCAGGCCTTCGCCGAATCGATCACCGGCGCGGGCGACGACCGCCAGCTGCAGATGGCGCCGAGCAAGCTGCAGAAGTTCATCACCACCATGCGCCAGGTGTTCGAGCGCCAGGCCATGCTGGGCGAGATGCCGGTGCTCCTGACCAGCCCCGGCGTGCGCCCCTACGTGCGCTCGATCGTCGAGCGCTTCCGCCCGGCCACCGTCGTGATGTCGCAGAACGAGATCCACCCCAAGGCCAAGATCAAGACCTTGGCGCAGGTGTGAGGCGGATCTTGGGGAAAGTCGCACCGAATCGGATTCCGAGTCCCTCGCCCCCCGCAGGCGGGAGACGCAGGGCTTGCCGAGCCGCAGCGCGCCTTGTGCAGACCGGCCTTCGCCCTGGCGGGCTTCGGCGCGGCAGCCTTCTCTCGCTTTGCGAGCGAAGGCTGGTGTAGGTTGGCGCCATGCGGCTGAAGACCTTCACCGCCCCGTCCATGCGCGAGGCCATGGCCCTGGTGCGCGACGCGCTGGGACCGGACGCGATCATCGTGTCCAGCCATCCGGGCGACAAGGGCAAGGGTGTCAGGGTCACCGCCGCGGTCGAGCAGGCGGCCGAGCCCGCGCCGGCGCCGGCTGCCGCCGCGTCCGAGGCGGGCGACACGCTCGACCGCCTGGCCGAATCGCTGGCGCGCCACGGCACGCCGGCCGCGCTGGCAGAGCGCCTGATGGCGGGCGCGACCAAGGCGCAGGCGCGCACGGCCGACCCGGTCATCTCGCTGGCCGCCTCGCTCGACACCGTGTTCGCCTTCGCGCCGCTCGGCGCGCCGGCCCCTGGCCGGCGCGGCGGGCGCCCGCTGATGCTGGTGGGCCCGCCCGGCGTCGGCAAGACCGTGACCGTGGCCAAGCTCGCCGCGCGCGCGGTGATGGCGCGCCAGCCCGTCGTCCTGATCACGTCGGACACGCAGCGCGCCGGCGCCGTCGACCAGCTCGCGGCGTTCGCCCGGGTGCTGAACGCCGAGCTGGCGCAGGTCGCCACCCCGGCGCAGATGATGAAGGCCGTGGCCGATGCCGGCGAGCGCGCGGTCGTGATCGACAGCGCCGGCGTCAACCCGTTCGATCCGGCCGA
>JAKLKW010000219.1 GCA_023150455.1 Alphaproteobacteria bacterium
ATTGCGGATGGCGCGCGCCGGCGAGGACCCGGCCGGCGCGCCGGCGCCGGCCCAGCCCGGCGGCGCCGCGCCGGCGGGCCGTGATGCGCTGGCGCGCTTCGTCGGCGCCGACAACTCGATCATGACGCGCCGGCGCCACGTCTTCCCGCGCTCGGCAACGCAAGGCGCCTATATCCGCGCGCTGCAGGAGCACGAACTGGTCTTCGGCCTCGGGCCCGCGGGCACGGGCAAGACCTATCTGGCCGTGGCCATGGCGGTCGCCATGATGCTGGCCGGCCGCGTCGACCGCATCATCCTGTCGCGTCCGGCGGTCGAGGCGGGCGAACGGCTGGGCTATCTTCCCGGCGACCTGCGCGAGAAGGTCGATCCCTATCTGCGCCCGCTCTACGACGCGCTCTATGATATGCTGCCGGCGGACCAGGTCGCCAAGCGGCTGGTCAGCGGCGAGATCGAGGTGGCGCCGCTGGCCTTCATGCGCGGCCGCACGCTTGCGAACGCGTTCGTCATCCTCGACGAGGCGCAGAACACGACGCCGACGCAGATGAAGATGTTCCTCACGCGCCTCGGCGAGAACGGCCGGATGGCGGTGACCGGGGATCCCAGCCAGGTCGACCTGCCCCGCGACGCCGTATCGGGCCTCAGCGTGGCGCAGGACGTGCTGGCCGGGGTCGAAGGGGTGGAGTTCATCCGTTTCACGAACAAGGACGTGGTGCGGCACCCGCTGGTCACGCGCATCGTGCGCGCCTACGAGGCGGCCGAGGACCCCGCGCTCGACCTGGGCGACGGCAAGAATGGGCGGTAGGAATGCACGGATCGGCGTGCTGATCGACAGCGCGCCCTGGACCCGTGCCGTTCCCGGCGCGGCCGCGCTGGCGCGCCGGGCCGCGCGCGCGGCGCTCGCCGCGGCGGAAGCGGGCACGGGCGAAGTCGCCGTCGTGCTGTCCGACGACGCGACGGTCAGGCGGCTCAACCGCGACTACCGCCGCAAGGACAAGCCGACCAATGTCCTTTCGTTTCCGCTCGGCGACGTGAAGACGGCCGAGTGCCGATTGCTGGGCGACGTGATCCTGGCGCGCGAAACGGTGCTGGCCGAGGCCGCCGCGCAGGGCAAGCGCGCGGGCGATCACTTGAGTCACCTCGTGGTGCACGGCGTGCTGCATCTCCTCGGCTTCGACCACGAGAAGGACGCCGAGGCGCGACGCATGGAGGCGCTGGAGCGTCGTATCCTCGCCGGGCTCGGCATCGCCGACCCCTATCGCCGCCCGCGCGCCGGCGGCGCGCGCGTGCCCAAGCGAGCCGCGGCATGAGCGAGCAAGTCTCCTCGCCGCGGCCCGCCGAGCCGGCGGAGAATCGCGTCGAGCCGCGCGCGGACGCCCGCGGCGGCGAAGGCCGGCTGGCGCGGGCCTGGCGCGAGCTGCTGCGCGGCTTGCGGCGGCCGGGCGCGGGCGACCATCTGCGCGACACGATCGACCAGATCATGGAAGCGCAGGACCGGCCCGCCACCACGGTCGACCCGCACGAGCGCGTGCTGTTGGCGAACGTCTTGAAGTTCCGCACGCTGACCGCCGAGGACGTCTGCGTGCCGCGTGCCGACATCGTCGCGGTCGAGGCCGGAGTCACGCAGGACGAGCTGATCGGCACCTTCGTGGCGCAGCAGCATTCGCGCCTGCCCGTCTATCGCGAGACGCTGGACGACGTGATCGGGATGGTGCACGTCAAGGACGTGATGGCCGGCATGGTCGCGGGCCGCAGCTTCGAGCTGCGCGCGATCCTGCGCAAGATGCTGTTCGTGGCGCCCTCGATGCGCGTGCTCGACCTCTTGATGGAGATGCGCCGCACGCGCCTGCACATGGCGCTCGTGGTCGACGAGTTCGGCGGCGTCGACGGTCTGGTCACGATCGAGGACCTGGTCGAGGAGATCGTGGGCGAGATCGAGGACGAGCACGACGTCGAGGAAGGCCCGAAGCTGGTGCCGGCCGACGACGGCACGCTGCTGGCCGACGCGCGTGCCACGATCGAAGAGTTCGAGAGCCGCGTCGGTCCCGTCCTCAACGACGAGGAGCGCGAGGAGATCGACACGCTGGGCGGGCTGGTGTTCGCGCTGGCCGGCCGCGTGCCGGGACGGGGCGAGCTGGTGTTCCACCCCTCGGGCCTCGAATTCGAGGTGCTGGAAGCCGACCCAAGGCGCGTCAAGCGCGTGCGCGTGCGCAACCTGCCGAAGCCGGCGGACGCGGCGTGATCCCTGCCGGCGAGGCGCGCGGCGCGGGCGTCGGTGGCGCCATGGCGCGCGTGGGCCGCGGGTCGGGAGGCGGCATCTTCGGCCCGCTCGCGGCACTGAAGGCGCGCACGACCGCGCTCGGCGGCTGGCGCCGGGCGCTTGTCGCACTCGCGCTGGGCGCATTGCTGGCGCTGGCGCTGCCGCCGTTCCATGTGATCCCGCTCGCCGTCGTCGCCTTGACCGGATTGCTCTGGCTGATCGACGGCAGCGCGGGACCGCGCGGCGCGTTCGCCGTCGGCTGGCTGTTCGGCTTCGGGCATTTCCTCGCCGGGCTCTATTGGATCGTCAACGCGCTCCTGCTGTTCGGACTCGCCTACCTGCCCGTCTACCCGATCGTCGTCGGCTTCCTGCCGTCGATCCTGGCCGTGTTCATCGGGCTGGCCGCCGCCGCCGCGCGCGCCGTGCCGGCGACCGGCGCGGCGCGTGTCCTGGCGTTCGCCGGATTCTGGGTCGCGGCGGAGTGGCTGCGCGGCAACGTGTTCAGCGGGTTCCCGTGGAACCTCGCCGGCTACATGTGGGCCTTCTCCGACGCGATGCTGCAGATCGCCTCGGTCGTCGGCGTCTACGGACTCGGCCTCCTCAGCATCGCCGCCCTCGGCATGCCGGCGATCCTGGCGGAACCGGTGCCACGCGGTCCGCGGCGAGCGACCGGCGGCGCCGTCGCCGCGGTGCTGGCCGGCGCCTTGGCGCTGGCCGCGGCCTACGGGTTCGGCATCGCGCGCCTGGCCGCGGCGCCGCCGCTCGCCAGCCTCGAGAATCCCGCATCCGACCGTGTACCGGGCGTGGTGCTGCGCGTGGTCCAGCCCAATGTCGAGCAGGTCAACAAGTGGAGCCGCGAGCGGCATGAGGAGAACTTCCGGCACCATCTGGCGCTGAGCGTCGGCCCAGGCTGGGAACGGGTCACGCATACGATCTGGCCCGAGACCGCGGCGACGTTCTTTCTTGCCGAGCAGCCGATTGCGCTCGAGGCGATCGCGCGGGCGGCGCCCCAAGGCGGCCTTCTCATGACCGGCGCGCCGCGCCGCGCGGTTCAGGATGGTGAACGGCGCCTGTGGAACAGCTTGCTCGCCATCGACGGGTCGGCGCGGGTGGTCGGCAGCTTCGACAAGTTCCACCTCGTGCCGCTGGGCGAATACGTCCCGCTCAAGGATTACCTGCCGCTCACCAAAGTGGTGCAGGGCGCATCCGACTATTCGGCCGGTCCAGGACCGCGCACGTTGCGCCTGCCCGGCCTGCCGCCGTTCAGCCCGCTGATCTGCTACGAGGTGATCTTCCCGGCGCAGGTGGTCGACCGCGCCGACCGTCCGGCCTGGCTCCTCAACATCACCAATGACGGCTGGTACGGCGACAGTCCGGGGCCGCGCCAGCACTTCGCCATCGCGCGGCTGCGCTCGGTCGAGGAAGGCCTGCCGCTGGTGCGCTCCGCCAATACCGGCATTTCCGGCGTGGTCGACGCCTATGGCCGCGTGGTCGCCGCGCTGGCGCTCGGCCGCACCGGCGTGATCGACGCGCCGCTGCCGCGCGCCCTGGCCGCGCCCGGCCTGTACGCGCGATTTGGCGACGCTACATTGCTCGTTATGCTGGCGCTGGTCGCGATTCTATGTATGCTGGCGCCGAACGGCCGCACTACACCCGCGGACCGGAGTGGAAACGCGACAACCTGACGCGTTTCGCCCCGTTTCCAAATCGTGGAAAGGTTGCGACCGTCGGGTCCGGCGGCGGACATGCAGTTTGCGTCGGGCCTCGTGGCAGCGATTGAGAAGAAGCGGAGGATTTTCCGAGAATGGCAACCCGTGGCAAAGCCAGGCGAGCCGGACCGCGTCGTCGGCGCGGCGGCGGCCCGCACCCGATCGACGTGCATGTCGGCGGGCGTATCCGGCTGCGGCGGACCCTGCTGGGGCTCAGCCAGGAAAAGCTGGGCGAGATGATCGGTCTTACCTTCCAGCAGGTGCAGAAGTACGAGCGCGGATCGAACCGTGTCGGCGCCAGCCGCCTGTTCGACCTGAGCCGCGTACTCGACGTGCCGATGTCGTTCTTCTTCGAGGACATGGAAGAGCAGCCCCCCGCCAAGCCGTCGCGTCGGCGCGGCGGAGCGGCGGAAGAGCGCGGCCAGCATGCCGCCGGCGGAAATTCCGGCGCGCCGATCGCCAAGCGCGAAACGCTCGAGCTCGTGCGCGCCTATTACCGGATCGACGACGCCGAGGTCCGCAAGCGCGTCTTCGACCTGGTGAAGGCGATGGGCATCGCCGCCGCCGCCTGAGGACCGCCCCCGGCCGGAAAACGCCGCCTGCCGCGCCTCCCCCGCTGGGAGGCGAACGGGAAACGCCCTATACTGCCCGGCGTGGTTCGAGCCCAGAATCCACCCGCGTCGCCGCGCGCCGACGAGCGGATCGCGCGGCTGATCCAGCTTTGGGAGGAAAAGCGCGGCGCGCGCGCGATGCCGGCGCGCGCCGATTTCAGCATCGTCGAGCTGCGTCCGTGGCTCGGCCACATCGTCCTTCTCGAGGCGATCGAAGGCGGCGCCGATTTCCGCTACGTCCTGTTCGGAGCCAGGCTGGTCCAGACCTTCCGCTTCGACCTGACCGGGCGCCGCGTCAGCGAATGCATCGCCGAGATCGGTCCGCTCGCGCTCCAGGAGTATCGCGACGTCTACCGCTCGCGCCAGCCGCTGGTGTCCTCGCGACTGGCGCATCTCGTTCCGCACAAGGACCACGTCACGATCGACAAGCTTGCCTTGCCGCTGTCCCCCGACGGCCGCGCGGTCGACCAGATTCTCGCGGCGATCTTCGCCGACCTCGACGCCGGCGATTGACTGCGTCGGCCGGGCACGCGGCGCCTGCCCGGCCGAGGACGCGGCACAGCCATTTCGCTTGACGGGCGCGGCAAAGCCCTGCACAAGACCGGCCGTCCGCATTCCCGGGGCCTGCCGGCCGGGCGGCCGCTGCGCGGCTGATTTCCCGGATGGGCAGCGGGCCAGCCAACACGTCACTTGAGCCGCTGCGGCGATAGGGGGACGACCTTGCCTCTCACCGACTACGTCTTTACCAGCGAATCCGTGTCCGAAGGCCATCCGGACAAGGTCTGCGATCGCATCTCCGACACGGTCGTGGACGCGTTCCTCGCCGCCGATCCCCAGGCGCGCGTCGCCTGCGAGACGCTGGCGACGACGAATTTCCTCTGCATCGCCGGGGAGGTCCGCCTGAACAGGAAGGCCTGCGGCCCGCGCGCACCGATGCTGAAGAACGGCGTCGTCAACAAGCGGAAGATCGAGCAGATGGCCCGCGCCGCGGTCAAGGACATCGGCTACGAGCAGAAGGGCTTCCACTGGAAGAACGCCAAGGTCCAGATCAAGCTGCACGGCCAGTCCGCCGACATCGCCCAGGGCGTCGACGCCGCCGGCAACAAGGACGAGGGCGCCGGCGACCAGGGCATCATGTTCGGATATGCCTGCAACGAGACGCCCGAGTTGATGCCGGCGCCGATCCAGTACGCGCACAACATCCTGCACGCGCTGGCCGAGGCGCGCCATGCCGGCAAGGAGCCGATCCTGCTGCCGGACGCCAAGTCGCAGGTGACCCTGCGCTACGTTCACGGCCGCCCGGCCGCCTGCACGGCCGTGGTCGTGTCGACCCAGCACGTCGCCAAGGACAGGAAGGGACGCGAGCTGGAGTCGGGCGACGTCAAGGCGATCGTGCGCCCCTACGTCGAGAAGGTGCTGTCGGCCGTCGGCATGCCCGAGGACGACGCCCATTTCTACGTCAACCCCACCGGCCGCTTCGTGATCGGCGGTCCGGACGGCGACACCGGCCTGACCGGCCGCAAGATCATCGTCGACACCTATGGCGGCGCGGCGCCGCATGGCGGCGGCGCCTTCTCGGGCAAGGATCCGACCAAGGTCGACCGCTCGGCGGCCTATGCCGCGCGCTATCTCGCGAAGAACGTGGTCGCGGCCGGCCTGGCGCAGCGCTGCGTCATCCAGCTCGCCTATGCCATCGGCGTGTCGCACCCGTTGAGCGTCTACGTGGACACGCAGGGCACCGGCGAGGTCGACGAGCAGCGCCTGTCCAAGGTGCTGCAGGAAATGGTCAATCTGAGCCCCCGCGGCATTCGCGAGCATCTCGGCCTCAACAAGCCGATCTATGCGCGCACCGCGGCCTATGGCCATTTCGGCCGCACGCCGACCAAGGACGGCGGCTTCTCCTGGGAGAAGACCGACCTGGCGCCGCAGCTGAAACGCGCGTTCAACGGGCGCTGATCGGCGGGCGCCGAACGCGGCGCGACCGCCGGCGGCCGGGTTCGCTTGAACGGGCCCGGCCGTGACCGATCCCGCCAAGCACGGGCAGCTCCGGACCTACGGCCGGCGGCGCGGGCGGCCCTTGCGCCCCCACCGCGCCGGGCTGGTGCAGGATCTGCTGCCGCGGCTGCGCGTGCCGCAGCGGGTTCTCGAGGCGCCGACCGGCAGCGTCGACCCACGGGGCCTGTTCGACCCGGCCGTGCCAGAGGTCTGGCTCGAGCTTGGCTTCGGCGGCGGCGAGCATCTGGCCGCCCAGGCCCGGCAGAATCCCGGGCTTGGCCTGATCGGCTGCGAACCCTTCGAAAACGGCGTCGCCGCCCTGCTCGGGCGCATCGCGGCCGAGGCGATCGGCAACATCCGCATCCTGCCCGGCGACGGAAGGCCGCTGCTCAACGCGCTGGCCGATGGCCGCATTGGCCGCATTTTCGTGCTGTTCCCCGACCCCTGGCCGAAGAAGCGGCACCAGAGGCGCCGGCTGGTCTCGCCGCCCATGCTCGACGTCTTCGCCCGGCTGCTCGCCGATGGCGGGTGCTTGCGCCTGGCGACCGACGATCCCACTTATGCAGAGGCCATGGACCAGATGCTCGCCGGGCACGCCGCCTTCGAGCGGTGCGGCGGCGGAGCGGGCTGGCGGCCGGCAGATGCGCCGGTCAGCCGCTACGAGGCCAAGGCGCGCCGGGCCGGCCGCGTACCTGCATTCTTCGAGATGCGCCGGCGGGCGCGCAGTGCGGCGCACAAAGGTTAAAAGCCGCGCTTTTCCTTGCGGGCTTGTGGGAAATGGTATAGGAAACCGGCCATTCGCATAGGGTCCAGCATGTGGCGGGCCCCAAACACAAGAATGGGCCGACGGCCCATTTTTTTGTGGCCCGATTCCGGGCTGGGGCGCCGCTGGAACGGGACCACGGGCGAAACAGTAAAGACGCGTCGAACGAGGAGCGGGTTGAGCGATCCGATAGGCGAGGTCGCGCGGCTGATCGAGCCGTCGCTGGAAGCGATGGGCTACCAGCTCGTGCGGGTG
>JAKLKW010000220.1 GCA_023150455.1 Alphaproteobacteria bacterium
TCGCCTGCCGGCCCTCGTCCCTTCGGCATGGATGCGGCCGGCTCGTCGGCCGCCAGCGGCTCGGTGCCGTCGCGCAAGAGGCTACTCCGCCGCGCGCTTGTCGGCGCCGCCTTCGGTACCGAGGCCATCCGCGGCGCCGAGGATCGACTGGCCGGTCTTCTTCCAGTCCTCGAGGAACGCGGCCAGGCCCTTGTCGGTCAGCGGATGCGCGTACATCTGGCGCAGCACGTTCGGCGGCAGCGTGGCCACATGCGCGCCCATCTTCGCCGCGGCGACCACGTGCAGCGGCCCGCGCACCGAGGCGACCAGCACCTCGGTCTTGATGCCGGGATACTGCCTGTAGATCTGGACGATGTCCTGGATCAGCTGCATCCCGTCGGTCGCGACGTCGTCGAGCCGCCCGACGAAGGGCGAGACGAAGCTGGCGCCGGCCTTCGCCGCCAGCAGCGCCTGCGCCGCCGAGAAGCACAGCGTCACGTTGACCATCACGCCGTCGTCCGACAGGCGCCGGCAGGTCTTAAGGCCGTCGCGCGTGAGCGGCACCTTGACCGCGATGTTGCGCGCGATGCGCGCCAGCTTCTGGCCTTCCTTCAGCATGGTCGCGTGGTCGGTCGCGGTGACCTCGGCGCTGACCGGCCCCGGCACGATCCCGGCGATCTCGCGCACCGTCGTGATGAAGTCGCGCCCGGTCTTGGCGATCAGCGACGGGTTGGTGGTCACGCCGTCGACCAGCCCGGTTTCCGCCAGGTCGCGGATCTCGTTGATGTCGGCCGTGTCGATGAAGAACTTCATCGCTATCGCCCCGTTCGGTGGTGGTCGGCTATGGTCGGCGCGGAATAGCGCCCTTCGCTGTTGAAAGTCTAGTCGATGCCGTCTCCGCCTGCCACCCAATTGCCGGGCACGCAATCGGCGCCCGAGCGGGCGCGCCGTGCCAAGGTGCTGCTGCCGCTGCCGCTGGACGGGGCGTACGACTATCGCATCCCGGCGGAACTGCCGGTCGGGGCGGGGGATTTCGTCCTGGTCCCGCTCGGCCGGCGGCACGAGATCGGCGTGATCTGGGACCGCCCGGTCTCGGACGACGACGACGATGCCCGCGCCGTACCCGAATCGCGGCTCAAGGACATCGAGCACCGCTTCGACCTGCCGCCGCTGCCGGAGGTGGCGCGCCGATTCGTCGACTGGGTCGCGAACTACACGCTGAGCCCGCCCGGTACGGTCCTGCGCATGGCCATGAGCGTCTCGGCCGCGTTCGAGCCGCCGCGCGCGGTCGTGGCCTATCGCCTGGCCGAGGGCGTGACGCCCGACGCGGCGCCGGGCACGGCTCCCGGGGGCGCGAAGCTCACCCCGCAGCGCCGCCGCGTGCTCGAGATCGCGGCTGCCGGTTCGCCGCTGCCCGCATCGGAACTGGCGCGCGAAGCGGGCGTCGGCACCGGCGTCGTGCGCGCGCTGATCGACGCCGGGCTGCTGGCGGCGGTCACCCTGCCGGGCGAGCCCGCGACCGAGCAGCCCGACGGCGCGCGGCCGGGGCCGGTGCTGTCGGAGGACCAGCGGATCGCGGCCGACGAGTTGCAGGCGCGCATCGCGGCGCGCGCCTATTCCGCCACGCTGCTCGACGGCGTCACCGGCTCGGGGAAGACCGAGGTCTATTTCGAGGCGATCGCCGACGCGCTCGAGCGCGGACGGCAGGTGCTGGTGCTGCTGCCCGAGATCGCGCTCACGGCGGCCTGGCTCGACCGCTTCCATCGGCGCTTCGGCGCGGCGCCGGCGGAATGGCATTCCGAGCTGTCGGCCAAGCGGCGGCGCCAGACCTGGCGCGCCGTCGCCGAAGGCCGCGCCAAGGTCGTTGTCGGCGCGCGCTCGGCCCTGTTCCTGCCCTATGCCGATCTCGGCCTCGTCGTCGTCGACGAGGAGCACGACCAGGCCTTCAAGCAGGAGGACGGCGTGATCTACCACGCGCGCGACATGGCGGTCGTGCGCGCGCATCTGGGCGGCATCCCGATCGTGCTCAGCTCGGCGACGCCGTCGCTGGAGAGCATCGTCAACGCCGAGCAGGGCCGCTACCGCCGGCTCCAACTCTCCGCGCGGCACGGCGGCGCGCTCCTGCCCGAGATCGCCGCCATCGACCTGCGCCGGCACAAGCCGCCGCGCCAGCGCTGGCTGTCGCCGCCGTTGCGACAGGCGCTCGAGGAGACGCTCGCGGGCGGCGAGCAGGCGATGCTGTTCCTGAACCGGCGCGGCTATGCGCCCTTGACGCTGTGCCGCGCCTGCGGCCACCGCATGCAGTGCCCGAACTGCCAGGCCTGGCTGGTCGAGCACCGTCTGGTGCGCCGCCTGCAATGCCATCACTGCGGCCATGCGACGCCCCTGCCGCGCACCTGCCCGGCCTGCGGCGCCGCGGACGAGCTGGCGGCCTGCGGACCGGGCGTCGAGCGCCTCAACGAGGAAGTGGCAGAGCTGTTTCCCGAGGCGCGCGTGGCGGTGATGGCCAGCGACACGATCACCGGGCCGCGCGCGGCGGCAGAGTTCGTCCAGGCCGTGGCCGAGCACAGGATCGACATCGTCATCGGCACGCAGATCGTGGCCAAGGGCCATCACTTCCCGATGCTGACGCTGGTCGGTGTGGTCGATGGCGACCTCGGCCTCGACGGCGGCGACCTGCGCGCCGCCGAGCGGAGCTTCCAGCTGCTCTACCAGGTCGCCGGCCGCGCCGGCCGCGCCGAGCGGCCGGGCCGCGTGCTGATCCAGACGGCGCAGCCCGAGCATCCGGTGATGCGCGCGCTCATCGCCGGCGACCGCGACGGGTTCTTCGCCGCCGAGGCCGAGGCGCGCCGCCGCGCCGCCATGCCGCCCTTCGGGCGTCTGGCCGCGCTGATCGTCTCGGCCGGCGACGGAGCCCAAGCCGACGCCACCGCCCGCGCGCTCGCCCGCACCGCGCCGCGCAGCGCCGAGGTCCAGGTGCTCGGCCCCGCCGACGCGCCGCTGGCGCTGCTGCGCGGCCGTCACCGTCGCCGCCTGCTGCTCAAGACCCGCCGCGGCGTCGACGTGCAGGGCCTGCTGCGCGCCTGGCTGCCGCAGGTGCCGCTCGCCGGCGACGCGCGCGTGCAGGTCGATATCGATCCGTACAGCTTCCTGTGAAAGGAACCCTCGCCCGCGCGCAGCGCGGGAGAGGGAGCCGAGCGCAGCGAGGCGGGTGAGGGCGGGCGCGGTGCTTCCGGCAGACGCGATGCGTATCCCGGGAGCACCGAGCCGCGCCCTCACCCTCCCGCCTGCGGCGGGAGAGGGATTGCCTTGAGCCACCGCCGGTCCTGCGCGCGCGGCCGGCGCGCCAGGCGCCGGTCCAGGATTTCGCGCGCCCGCGCCCCTTGGCCCGCGCGCATCAGCGACGCGATCAGCGTGTCCTCGAACACCTCGCGCTGGGCGTGGCTGCCGGCGATGCGGGCCATGTCGCCGCTTGCGTCTCCCAGCAGGCGCGCGGCTTCGCCAAAGTCGCCGTCGGCATAGGCACCGAGCGCGCGGCACAGCAGCGGGACGACCGCTCCCTGCGGCAGCTTGCCGTCGGCGACCAGCGCCTCCAGCTCTCCGACGCGACGCGCCACGCCGGCGCGGTCGCCGGCGCCAGCGGCAGCCATGGCGGCGTGGAGATCGGCAAAGGCGAAGCCGGGCTTCGGGAAGGCTCGCGCCGCCAGGGCGGCGACCTCGTCCCAGGGCAGCGGACGCGGGCCGGCGCCGTAGAGCCCGCAGCGCCACAGGAACGAGGCGCTGTCGGCCAGCGTCGGCATCGGCGGCGACGTCGCCTGCGCCGGGCCGATCGCCTCCGCATAGCGCGCCAGCGCGGCGTCGGCGCGTCCCAGGTCGATCTCGAACAGCGCCTGGTGCCAGTTCAGATGCGTGTGCAGGATCGCCGCGCGGTCGTAGGACACGAGCCAGTCCGACAGGAACGCGAACCCCGCCGCGGCCTGGCCCAGCTCGACATAGGCGTGCGTGCGCGCATGGGCCGCATGCGCGTTGCGCGGCTTGCGGCCGAGCGCCCGGTCGATGAGCTCGGCGCCGCCCTTCGGATCGCCCGTCTCGACCAGCGACCAGCCGAGATAGCCGTAGAACCAGCCGTCGTCGAGCCAGTGCGGAACGAGGCTTTCCAGCAGCGCGCGCTGCTCCTCGTGATGCTCGCGCCGGCCGCTGAAGGCGATCAGGCCGTAGACGCCGAGCGCGAGCGACAGCACCAGCGCGTCGCGCGGGAACGCCGCCATGTGCGCGCGTACCGCGTCGAGCGCCCTGGCGCCCTGGCCGTGGACGGCGAGCCAGATCGCCTCGACATGGCCGCGCTCGCGCTGCGGCAGCGGCGCCGCGAGCGCGCGCGCCCGTTCGGCGGCTTCGCGCGCCTCCGCCGCCCGCGCGTAGAGCTGCAGCTGCCGCGCCCGGGCGGCGTGCGCCAGGGCGAAGCCGGGATCGAGCGCGATCGCCTCGTCCAGCAGGGCCTCGACCCCGGCATTGGCCGTGAGCAGCCGCGCGACGCCGCGGTCGTAGCGCGCGAGCGCGTCGGCCGCGCCGGTCGTCACCGGCAGGAAGAAGGCGTCTTCGCGCATGGCCCGGTTCCCCCTCCGCGGCGAGGATACGCGAGCGCCGCTTGACACGCACGCGCGGCCGCCGTCTTTCCTCGCCCATGCAGCGCACGCGCCATCGACGCAAGCCGCCGCGGACGCCCGGCCCGCCGGCGGCGGGCGGGACCGGCGAGGAAATCCGCATCAGCGGCCTGCGCGCGGTCGAGGCGCTGTTCCGCCGCGATGCCGACGCCATCCTCCGCCTCTACCTCGACCGCGCCACGGCCCCGAAGGCCGGCGCGATCTGCCACTACCTGGCCGAGCGCCGGCGCTCCTACGCCGTCAAGGACGACGTGGAGCTGGCGAAGATCGCCGGCACGCTGCACCACGGCGGCATCGTCGCCGTGCGCGCCGGGCGCGCGCCCGAGGTGCCGACGCCGGCCGACGTCGATCGCTGGGCCGACGGGCGCCTGCCCGTGCTGGTCATGGACGGCATCGGCAACCCGCACAATTTCGGCGCCATCCTGCGCAGCGCGGCGTTCCTGGGCGTCGAGACCGTCGTGCTGTCGGACCGGCCGGAGCAGGCGCTGCCGTCGCCCGCCGCCTACCGGGTGGCCGAAGGCGGGCTCGAGTTCGTGCGCCTCTGGCGCCCGCGCTCGCTCGCCGCCTTCTGCCGCGAGCTCGCCCGGCGCTATCGCCTCGTCGGCGCGGCCATGGACGGCACGCCGCTTGACGACCTCGAGCCCTCGGACCGTCCGGTGGCGCTGGTGCTCGGCAACGAGGAGACCGGGCTGTCGCCGCCGGTCGCCAAGGCGTGCCTGGACCGCGTCGCCGTGGCCGGCCACGGCGAGCGTGTCCAATCCTTGAACGTTTCCGTCGCGGCCGGAATTTTGATACATGCGCTGCTGCGCCGCTGAGTTGGCGGAACTGTCTCGAGGGAATCCATGGACCTGAAATCCTTCTCCGCCGACTACGGCGAGGCGCGTGAAAAATTCCTCGCCGCCGCGGGCGCGGCGGGCGCGACGCTGTCGCGCTATGACAACCCCAACCGCGGGCCGCATGGCGAGGCGCTTGCGACCGACGCGGCCTGGCTCGGACCCGGGGACGCGTCGTCGGTCGCGGTGCTGATCTCGGGCACGCACGGCGTCGAAGGCTTCTGCGGCTCGGGCGCCCAGGTCGCGTGGCTCAGGGACGACGCGGCGCGCCGCCTGCCGCGTGGCGTCGCGGTGCTGCTGGTGCACGCGATCAACCCGCACGGCTTCGCCTGGCTCCGGCGCGTGACCGAGGAGGGCGTCGACCTCAACCGCAACCACGTCGATTTCACCCGGCCGCTGCCCCAGAACCCCGGCTACGACGAGCTGGCCGACGCCTTCGTGCCGGCGGAGATCGAGGGCCCCGTGTTCGAGGCGGCGATGGAGCGCCTGCGCGCCTATCGCCGGAAGAACGGCGACGTCGCGTATTTCACCGCCTATTCGGCGGGCCAGTACCGCCACGCCGACGGCGTGTTCTACGGCGGCACGGGGCCGACCTGGTCGCGCCGCACCACCGAGGCGATCTGCGCCCGGTTCCTGAAAGACCGCAAGCGCGTCGCCGGCGTCGATTTCCACACCGGCCTCGGGCCGCACGGCTACGGCGAGCCGATCTGCCATCACGGCCTCGACACGCCGGCCTTGATGCGCGCGCGCGCCTGGTACGGCGACAGCCTGACGGAATCGGCGCGCGGCACCACGTCGAGCCAGGCGCGCTCGGGCCTGACGCATTTCGGCTACGAGCGCGCGCTGCCCGCGGTCGCGCTCAACTTCGTCACGCTGGAATACGGCACCTACGCCCGCGAGCAGGGCGGCAAGGTGTTCCGCGAGGACCACTGGCTGCACCGCAACCTGGACAAGGTCGGCGGCTTCGATTCGCCCCGCGCCAAGGCGATCAAGGCAGCGATCCGCAAGCACTTCTTTCCGGACCAGGACGCCTGGAAGGAGATGGTGCTGTGGCGGGCGTTCCAGGTGATCCGCCAGACCGTGCAGGGCCTGGCGGCGGGGTGAGGCCGGCCGGGCGGCCGACCCAGCGTGCATCGTGCGACTTCTTATCTCCTGTCTCACCCGAGGGGTTCAGCCCACCACGCTCTTGGAGTACGCTTTGCGTCGCCATCGAGCACTTCGGATCTCATTGTCGCACCGGACCCAATGCCGACGGCAAGGGGAGAGGGGGAGCCATCCAGTTGGGTGCTGACCGGTACAAGGCAGCAAAGGGCATCGCCTGGGACGCGACCATGGCCGAATGCGTCATGGGACCCGCCATGGCCGTCGCGCTCTGCCTCGCGGCGGCGGGCGTTCTCTATCTGCTCGGCTTCGAGCGCGCTGCCGGCACGGTCGCCGGCTTCTCGGGATTAATCGTCGTCTGCGCAGTCTTCGTCCTGCCGATTGCGCTCGCCGTCGACATTGGGCGCTGGTGGCGCGGCCGTCGCGCCGCGCCCGAAGGGAGGCGTGGTGGCGGTGGCCCTGCCGCCGTAACGTGCAGCTCGCGTGGCGCCAGGGTCAGCACGACTGAAGCCCCGCCGAAACGGGTCCATGCGACGCAGGGGATGAGCCAGACATCGATCATGCCTCGATGACCGCCTTCGACCGCGGCTGTCGACGACGATAGCGCAGGCATGCGTCTCGGGAAGTGATGCGCGTTCGCGCGTCGGCTCTGCGCCAGGGCAACGATTCTCGCCATTATCGAAAGGACATTGGAAGCAGCCCCGCGCAGCGGCGCGAGGCGCTCCGCCCCTCTTGGGGCGGAGCGCCTCGCGTTCGCCGTGGTTTCCCTACCGACTCCCATCGAGTAGGCTCGTCGGGC
>JAKLKW010000221.1 GCA_023150455.1 Alphaproteobacteria bacterium
AAGCGCATGCGCCTGGCCGAGCTCGATCACGCCGAGATCGCGCTTAGCGCCTGAGCATCCCGCACCAAAACTGTAGTGCCGACTTTTCGGATAACGCCTTGATTCTGCTCAGCCGCACTGCCGATTCTGCGCAAGTTGGGTTAGGTCTTGAAAGGAACTCACGCATCTCCGCGTGCACAAGATTCGGCGTGGATGGGCGGCCTGGAGGCCGGCCATGACCAAGAGGGCTATTGCGAGTCGACGCCGTCCTCGATCACCGGCACGCTTGCGTCCGCGTCCCAGGCGAGCCAGACGCGCCTGCCGGCCTCGAGCGGGATGTCGAGGCGCCAGCTCGGGCGGGTGGCGGTGAGCTCGCCGAGGCCTTCGGCGCGGAGCTGGAAATGCACGCCGGTGCCGAAATAGCTCCAGCGCAGGATCTCCGCCGGCAGCGCGTTGGCGGCGCCGTTCGGCTCGCGCGCGAGGAGGTCGAGCTTCTCCGGCCGCAGCGAGACCAGCACCTTGTCGCCGGCGCGGCCGGCGGCGTTGGCCTGCCGGAAGCGCCGTCCGTTGCCGCAACGATAGGTGAAGCCGCCGCCGTCGGCCTGCTCGACCGTGCCGGCGAGGAAGTTGCTCTTGCCGAGGAAGTCGGCGACGAAGCGCGTGCGCGGCTGGTCGTAAAGCACCGTCGGCGAGCCCATCTGCACGATCCTGCCGTCGCGCAGGATCGCCACGTCGTCCGACATCGACAGCGCCTCGTCCTGGTCGTGGGTGACGTAGATGAAGGTCATGCCGACGCGCTCGTGCAGGCCCTTCAATTCCCATTGCAGCTCGGCGCGCAGCTTCTTGTCGAGCGCCGACAGGGGCTCGTCCAGCAGCAGCAGCTCGGGCTGGAAGACGAGCGCGCGCGCCAGCGCGACGCGCTGCTGCTGGCCGCCCGACAGCTGCCTTGGATAGCGGTCGGCGAGGGAGGCGAGCTGCACCAGGTCCAGCGCCTGGCGCACGCGGTCGGCGACCTCGCTCTTCGGCCGCTTGCGCACCTCGAGCGGGAAGGCGACGTTGGCGCCGACCGTCAGGTGCGGGAACAGGGCGTAGCCCTGGAACACCATGCCGAAGTTGCGGTCCTCCGGCGCCAGGCGCGTGATCACGCGGTCGTCGACCAGGATGTCGCCGGCGGTCGGCTCGACGAAGCCGGCGATGGCCATCAGGATCGTGGTCTTGCCCGAGCCCGAGGGACGGGTCGATGCGGTCGAGCTTGCGAAGCAGCGCGCGCCACATGCGCTCGCCCTTGCCCGGGCCGACCTGGAACTGGCCGGCGGTGTGCGCGGCGAGGTTGTCGGGCGCGACGCGCAGCCTTCCCATCGCCGAGGCGGCGACCTGCACGCGGCAGGCCTGCTCCAGGTAGTACATGTAGTGGAACGCCGCGGCCACGGTGCGGCCGACTGTCAGGAGACCGTGGTTGCGCAGGATCATCGCCGGCTTGTCGCCGAGGTCGCCGACCAGCCGTTCGCGCTCGTCGAGGTCCAGCGCGATGCCTTCGTAGTCGTGATAGGCGAGGCAGTCGTGGAACTCCATGGCGTGCTGGCTGATCGGCAGCAGGCCGACCTCGCTTGCCGCAACCGCCATGCCGGCGGTCGTGTGCGTGTGGATCACGCATGCGGCATCGGCACGCGCGGCGTGGATGGCGCCGTGGATCACGAAGCCGGCCGGGTTGACCGCCCAGTCGCCTTTCCCGACCAGGTTGCCGTCGATGTCGATCTTGGCCAGCGACGAGGCGGTCACCTCGTCGAAGCCCATGCCGTAGGGGTTGATCAGGAAGTGCCGCCCGGGCCCGGGCACGCGCAGCGAGGCGTGCGTGAAGATCGTGTCGTCCATGCCGAAATGCGCGAGCAGCCGGTAGCAGGCGGCGAGGTCGACGCGCAGCTGGCGCTCGTCCGCGTATTCCCGTTCCGGCAGGTTGGGAGCCAGCGCCTGCAGCGACACGGCCATGATGCCTCCATTCTTGCGGCGGGGGCGATGCAATTCCCTTGCCGAAGAATGCGGGGGCCGGGGAGGCGGCGTCAAACGATCAGTCCCTCGCCTGCCGCAGGCGGGAGAGGGTTGGATGTCACGCCACCTTGCGCGCCAAGTGCTTGAACATGTGGCGGCGGGCGTCCTCGTCCATCTCGGTCTTGAACTTGTGGCGGTCCTTGAGCGTGGCGGCGCGCTGGGCAGCGGGGCGGGCGTTGACCTCGTCGAACCAGCGCTTCACGTTGGGGAACCTGCTCCAGGCGTCGTCACCCAGCACGAAGGGCAGCATGCGCGCCCAGCCCCACAGCGCCATGTCGACGATCGTGTACTCTTTGCCCAGCATGTAGCGCCGCCCGGCCAGGCGCTGGTCGAGGATGGCGAAGTGCCGCTCGGCCTCGTACTGGTAGCGGTTGTGCGCGTAGGGCACCTTCTCGGGCGCGAAGTGCTTGAAGTGCACGGCCTGGCCGCAGAAGGGGCCGACGCCGGTGGCTATGAACATCAGCCAGGACAGCATCTCGCCGCGCGCGGCCGGCTTGCCTGCCGGCAGGAACTTGCCGGTCTTCTCGGCGAGATAGAGCAGGATCGCGTTGCTGTCGAACACGGTGACGCCGTCGTCGACGATGGCGGGCACCTTGGCATTGGGATTGACCGCGAGGAACTGCGGGTCGAACTGCTGGCCCTTGCGCGTGTCGACCGGCACGCCGTCGTAGGGCAGGCCGGCTTCCTCCAGGAACAGAGCGACCTTGCTGGGGTTGGGCGAGCCGTTGAAATAGAGCGTGATCATCGGGCATCTCCGGATAGCGCCCCGCGGCGAGGCGGTCCGGACGATGCTAGCAGATCGGCGGCGCCTGTCAGCCGCCCCAGCCGAGATGGCTGAAGAAGTCCTTGGTGCGCTGCTCGCGCGGGCGGTCGAAGATCTGCGCCGGCGGGCCTTCCTCGACGATGCGGCCGTGGTCGAACACGATGATCCAGTTGCCGACGCGCCGGGCGAAGGTCATCTCGTGCGTCACCACGACCATGGTCATGCCCTCGTCGGCGAGCTGCTTCATCACGTTCAGCACCTCGCCGATGGTCTCGGGATCCAAGGCCGAGGTCGGCTCGTCGAACAGCATGACCTCGGGGTCCATCGCCAGCGCGCGGGCGATCGCCACGCGCTGCTGCTGGCCGCCCGACAGCGTCGCCGGGTAGCTCGCTTCCTTGTCGCTCAGGCCCACCTTGGCGAGCAGCGAACGGGCGCGTTTGCGCGCCGCCGCCTTCGCCTCACCCAGCACGGTGACGCGGCCGACCGCGACGTTGTCGAGCGCGGTCATGTGCGGGAACAGCTCGAAATTCTGGAACACCATGCCCATGCGACGGCGCACGTGGCGCGCCTCGGACTCGGCGCGCGGCAGCTCGACGCCGTCGAACAGCACGCGGCCGCCGTCGAACGGCTCCAGCGCGTTGGTGCAGCGGAGCAGCGTCGACTTGCCCGAGCCGGACGGGCCGATCAGGCAGACCACCTCGCCGCGGTTGACCTGGCCCGAGACGCGGTCTAGCGCGGTGAAGCTGCCGTAGCGCTTCACGACCTCGTGGTAGACGATGACCGGCTGGGTGCCGGCGCCGATGCGCGCGTAGGCGGTCATTCGCTGACCCCGAAGCGGCGATGCATCCAGTCGACCAGCTTGGCCTGCGGATAGCCGAGGCACCAGTAGATCGCGGCCATGACCGTCAGCATCTCCAGCACGCGAAAGGTCTGCGAGCGAATCTGCAGGGCGTTGTGCGCCAGGTCGCCGACGGCGATCACCGAGACCAGCGAGGTGTCCTTGAACAGCGACACCCAGGTCGAGGCCAGCACCGGCAGGATGCGGCGCACCGCCTGCGGCAGCACGATCCGGCCCATCACCTGCCACTGGCTCATGCCCAGCGCCAGGCCGGCGTTGTGCTGGCCGCGGCGGATCGAATTGACGCCGGCGCGGAAGGTCTCGGCGTTGTAGGCCGAGACGTTGAGGCAGAGCGCCACCAGCCCGGTGGCGAAGGGCGAGAGCTGGATGTCGACGATCATCGGCAGCACGTAGAAGGCCCAGTAGACGAGCAGGATCAGCGGCAGGTTGCGGAAGAACTCGACATAGGCGGTGCCGGCCATCCTGAGCGGCGCGAAGCGCGACTGCCGCGCCAGCATCACGACGATGCCGCCGGGAACCGCGATCGCCATGGTGAAGACCGTCAGCAGCACCGTCACCAGCACGCCTTCGGCCAGCATGAAACGGTACTGCCAGGCGACGGTCCAGTCGAGGTTCACGAGCGCCCCAGGTGCTGGACGCGGCGGTAGACGGCGTCGACGCCGCGCGTAACCGGGAACAGCAGCAGGAAGAAGACCAGCATGGTCGTGGTGAAGACCTCCAGCGGCCGGAAGCTCTGTGCCGCAATCGTTTCGGACTGGCGCATCAGCTCGGGCACCGCGATCACGGTGGCGATCGCGGTGTCCTTGATCGTGATCGACAGGATCGAGCCGTAGGCCGGCAGCATGCGCACGATCGCCTGCGGCAGCACGATCTTGCGCACCACCTGCACTCGCGACATGCCGAGCGCGAGCGCCGCGCGCGTCTGCCCGGGCCGGATCGAGGCGATGCCGGCGCGCACGATCTCGGCCACATAGGCGCCGAGATGCGCCGTCAGCGCCACCAGCCCGGTGGCGAAGGGCGAGAGCTGGATGTCGACGATCATCGGCAGCACGAGCACGACCAGCACCGGGATGGCGCGCATCGAATCGATGTACAAGGCGAGGACCAGCCCCAGCCAGCGCGGCCCGTAATGGCGCGCGATGCCGACCGCCGTGCCGACCAGCGTGGCGCCGGTCATCGAGGCCAGCGCCAGCACGATCGTCAGCACCAGCCCCGACGCGAGGAAGCGCCAGTTGGTGACGACGGGGGAGAAATCGAAGTCCATCGTCTGCGATGGGTGCACGAGCACCGGCGCGCCGGAAGTCGAGTCCCGGCGCGCCGGTGCATGGCGCCTAGTTCATCTTCGCGATGATCTTCTGCTCGCCCGCCGTGAGATCCGCTTGCATGCGCTTGGCGACGGCGCGCAGCCAGTCGAGGAACGGCCCCTGGTTCCTGTCGATCGCGACGCCGACCGGCGCCGCCTTCTCGGTGCTGTCCTGGCAGTTGTTCTCCTTCGGCAGCGCGGCCAGGCCCTTGACCTTGCGCTGCATCGCGACCCACGGCACGCGGTTGATCGGTGCCGCGTCGGCGCGCTTGGCGACGACCTCCTCAACCGGGGCCGCGCCCGATCCGGTGACGCCGCGCAGCTTGGCCCTGGGGAAGCGCTCCTTGACCCAGCCTTCCTCGCCGCCGCCGATGAAGTAGGCGATGGTTACCTCGGGCTTGTTGAGGTCGTCGACCGTCTTGGCGCCGGAGAACTTCGGGTTCGCCTGCAGGCCGAACAGGCAGACGCTGGTGTTCGAGTAGATCACGAAATCGACCACCTTCAGGCGCTCCGGGGTCTCGGCGAGCGGCGTGATGGCGATGTCGACCTGGTTGGCGGCCAGCACCGGGACCTTGGTCTCGTGGCTGACCAGCACCGGCTCCAGCTTCACGCCGAGCAGCCGCGCGTACTCCTTGCTCAGGGTCCAGGCCGGTCCGTCCCAGGCCTCGCCCTGGCCCGAGGTGTTCTCGGCCAGCCACGGCAGGTTCGCCAGCACGCCGACGCGCAAGGTCCCGGCCTTGCGGATCGCGTCGACGCGCGGGCTGACGCCGGGTTTCGGCGGCTCCTGCGCGAGGGCGGCGCCGGCGACCAGCATCGCCGCGGCCCCGGCCAAGGCTCCCATCAGCCTCGTCGAATTCGGCATGACGTCTTCC
Source organism: Alphaproteobacteria bacterium (assembly GCA_023150455.1). Taxonomy (GTDB): domain Bacteria; phylum Pseudomonadota; class Alphaproteobacteria; order JAEULC01; family JAEULC01; genus JAEULC01. The sequence continues at coordinate 5,823 of JAKLKW010000221.1, forward strand.
TCCATTCTCGCTTGCTGTCTGTCTTCGGCTACCAATGCCACAGCGTGCCGTCCTCCAGACGGTTCACCGGCAGATACGCGCGGCGGTACGGGAACTTCGCCGCCAGGGATTCGTCGATATCGACCCCGTGACCCGGCGCCTCGCCCGGCGTCATGTAGCCGTCGGCGAAGCGGTAGGCGTGCGGGAACACCACGTCGGTCTCGGCCGAGTGCGGCATGTGCTCCTGGATGCCGAAATTCGGCACCCATAGGTCGAAATGCAGCGCCGCGCCCATGGTGACCGGCGACAGGTCGGTGGCGCCGTGGAACCCGGTGCGGACGTGATGCAGCTCGGCCAGGTGCGCGATGCGGCGCATATGGGTGATGCCGCCGCTATGGCCGATATTGGCGCGCACGTAGTCGATCAGCTGCTCGGCGATCAGCTGGTGGCAGTCGTGGATCGAGTTGAACACCTCTCCGACGGCGATCGGCGTCGTGGTCATCTCGCGGATGCGCCGGAACGCGGCCTGGTTCTCCGCCGGCGCCGGGTCCTCCATCCAGAACAGGCGAAAGGGCTCGAGCGCGCGGCCGAGCTGGGCCGCCTCGTTCGGCGTCAGCCGGTGGTGCACGTCGTGCAGCAGCGCGACCTCCGGCCCCAGGCCCGAGCGCAGGCGCTCGAACAGCTTGGGCACGTGCTCGAGGTACCTGCCCGTGTTCCAGGCGTGCTCGGCCGGCAAGGGCGCGTCGGCGGGCTCGTAGTCCTTGCCGTCGACCGGCACGCCGTAGGTGCGCGCGAGGCCGGGGATGCCGCACTGGCCGCGGATCGCGCGGTAGCCGCGCTCGCGCAGGCGAAGCGCGTCGTCGACCGCCTCGTCGATGTCGGCACCGTGGCCGTGCGCGTAGACCAGCACGCGGTCGCGGCTCCGCCCGCCCAGCAGCTGGTAGAGCGGCATGCCCGCGAGCTTCGCCTTGATGTCCCACAGCGCCACGTCGATCGCGGCGATCGCCGCCATCGTCACCGGGCCGCGCCGCCAATAGGCGCCGCGGTAGAGGTAGTGCCAGATGTCCTCGATGCGCCGCGGGTCCCGTCCGATCAGACAGGGGACGACATGGTCCCGGAGATAGGCGGCGACCGCGAGCTCGCGCCCGTTCAGCGTGCCGTCGCCGACGCCGTGGGCGCCGGCATCGGTCTCGACCTTGGCCGTGACGAAGTTGCGGCCCGGGCTGCAGACGATGACCTTGATCGCGGTGATCTTCATGTCGCCGATGCGCCGCCGGCGTCGTCGCCCGGCGCGGCGCGTTGTCCTCCCTGTTTTGCGGCGGCGCTCTCCGGCGCCGGCGACAACTTGTATACCAGTATGCTTGTATGCTATCAATACCCGCCATGGCCGAGCCGTTGCGCTTCGTGCGGCCGATCGCCGCTTCGACGTCGAGCGAGGTGTTCGAGCATCTGCGCGCGCTGATCGTGCGCGGCGAATGGCTGCCCGGGCGGCGCGTCTCGGAGAACGAGGTGGCGCGCTCGCTGGGCTTGAGCCGCACGCCGGTGCGCGAGGCCTTCATCCGCCTGCGCCAGGAAGGGCTGATCCAGGTCTATCCGCAGAGCGGCACGGTGGTCTCGCCGATCGACCTCGGCGAGGTCGAGGATTGCCAGTTCCTGCGCGAGACGCTGGAATGCCGCACCGTGGCGCTGGCCGCCGAGCGCTGCACCGCGCGCGACGCCGCCGACCTCAAGCGCCTGATCGAGCGCCAGCTCGAATGCTGCGCGCCCGGGCGCGAGGCCGAGTTCGTCGCCGCGGACGACGAGATGCACCGCCGGCTGGTGGCGATCAGCGGACGGACCGCGATCTGGCGCGTGGTGCGCGACGCCAAGGCGCAGCTCGACCGCGTGCGGCACCTGTCGCTCGAGAACCCCGCCTGGATCGAGCGCAACGTCAACGAGCATCGCCGCATCATCGCCCGCGTCGTGGCGCACGATGCCGGGGGCGCGACCCAAGCCATGCGCAAGCACCTGCGCAACGTCTTCCAGTCGATCGAGCGCATCTCGCGCGAGCACGGCGAGTTCTTCCAGCAGGTGTCGGCCGGGCCGTGAGGCGCCTGTCGGCCGCAACGCTGCACATGCTTCCCCCGGCCGTCGCGCGCCCGCTGGCGCCGCGGCCCGATGTCGGCGTCTTCCATGTCGGCATCGGCGCCTTCCACCGCGCGCGCATGGCCGAGTACACCGAGGACGCATTGTCGGCGGCGGCCGGCGGCTGGGGCGTCTCGGGCGTCACCATGCGCTCGTCCGCGATGCGCTCGCGCCGCAGGACGGGCTCTACACGCTCCTCGTGCGCGACGCCGAGGGAGTACGGGCCCGCGTGCTTGGCGTCGTGCGCGAGGTGCTGTCGGCGCCCGACGATCCCGCAGCCGTCGTCGCGCGCATGGCCGCGCCGGCGACGCCGGTCGTGTCGGCGACGGTGACCGAGAAGGGCTATGCGCTCGATCCCGCGTCGCGGCGTCTCATGCGCGACGATCCGCGCATCGCGGCGGACTTGACGCCCGGCGCGGTGCCGCGCGCGGGCACGTTCTGCCCGGCGGGGGGGGGGGGGGTACGGCCCTGCTTAAGCCCGCCTTCTGCCGGCCGGCGACCGCGTCCCCCGTTTCGCGGATGGCGAGAGGTGGACTTGGCGACCTCCCGCGCCCTAGTCTGGCGCTCTTGGATACGGGGTGAGGGGGACGAGGGAATGCGCTACGAGGCGCCGACCACGGTCAAGGGGGCCGTGAAGCTTCTGGCCGGCAAGGCAGGGCTCGCCCGCGTGCTGGCCGGCGGCACCGACCTGCTGGTGCAGATGCGCACCGACCGGGTCGCGCCGGACCTGATCGTGGACGTGAAGCGCATCGCCGGCATGCGCCGGATCGAGGCGAAGGCGGGCGGGTTCCGCATCGGCGCGGCCGTCTCCGGCGCCGAGCTCGGCGAGCACAAGGGAATGCGCAAGGCCTGGCCGGGCGTGGTCGAGGCGGCGTGCCTGATCGGCTCGACCCAGGTCCAGGGCCGCGCGACGCTGGCGGGCAATCTGTGCAACGCCTCGCCCGCGGCCGACAGCGTGCCGGCGCTGATCGCGGCCGGCGCCGCCGTCGTCGTCGTCGGCCCCCGGGGCCGCCGCACGGTGCCGGTCGAGCAGATCCCGGTTGGGCCGGGCCGGACGTCGCTCAAGCGGGGCGAGCTGGTCGAGGCCATCCTCCTGCCGAAGCGCCCGCCGCGGTCGGGCGACGCCTATCTGCGCTTCATCCCACGCAGCGAGATGGACATCGCCGTCGTCGGCGCGGGGGTCAGCCTGACGCTGGACCGCCAGGGCGTGTGCTCCGCCGCGCGCGTGGCGCTGGGCGCCGTGGCCGAGCGCGTGATCCGGGTGCCCGAGGCGGAAGCCGCGCTGATCGGCACGAAGGTGGACGGGGAGGCGCTCGAGCGCATGGCGGCCTCGTGCTCGGCCGCGTGCCGGCCGATCGACGACAAGCGCGGGACCAGGGAGTTCCGCATCAAGGTGGCGGGCGTGCTGGCGCGTCGGGCGGCCGCGATCGCGCTCAAGCGCGCACGGGGGAAGTGATGTCCATGGTCCGGGTGACGACGAGGATCAACGGCGACGAAGTGACGTTCGTGTGCGAACCGGACGAGACGCTGCTCGACGTGCTGCGCGACCGGCTCAACCTGACCGGCGCCAAGGAAGGCTGCGGCACCGGCGATTGCGGCGCCTGCAGCGTGACGCTGGACGGCCGGGTCGTGTGCTCGTGCCTGGTGCTCGGCGCCGAGGCCGAGGGACGCCAGGTCGGCACGGTCGAAGGCATCGCCAGGAACGGCAAGCTGCACCCGCTGCAGGAGAAGTTCCTCGAGTTCGCCGCGCTGCAATGCGGCGTCTGCACGCCCGGCTTCCTGGTGGCGGCCAAGGCGCTGCTCGAGCGCAATCCCGACCCGACGGAAGCCGAGATCCGCTTCGGGCTCGCGGGCAACCTGTGCCGCTGCACCGGCTACGACAAGATCGTGCGCGCCGTCCAGGCGGCGGCCGCCGCGATGAGAAAGGGCTGAACCATGCCGCTCGACGCCAAGTTCGATCCGGCCACGCACCATTTCCGCCTCGTCGGCACGCGGCCGCTCCGGCCCGACGGCTACGACAAGGTCGTCGGCCGCGCCCGCTTCGGGGCCGACGCCAGCGCGCCCGGCATGCTGGTGGGCCGGATCCTGCGCAGCCCGCACCCGCATGCGCGCATCCGCGCGATCGACACCGCCAGGGCGGCGAAGCTTCCGGGGGTGAAGGCGATCGTCACGCGCGACGACTTCAAGGACGGCGACCCGTCGCTCAAGGACGTGCTCGTGAACGTCATGGCGCGCGACAAGGCGCTCTATGACGGGCACGCCGTCGCGGCCGTCGCCGCCACCAGCGCGTCGGTCGCGCGCAAGGCGCTGAAGCTGATCAGGGTCGACTACGAGATCCTGCCGCACGTCACCGACGTCGACGAGGCGATGAAGCCCGGCGCGCCGATCCTGCACGGCGACATGCGCACCGAGAACATCGAGCCGGCGCCGAAAAAGGCGTCCAACGTCGCCTCGCGCTGCGAGTTCGGCCACGGCGATCCCGAGCAGGGATTCAAGCAGGCCGACGTGGTGATCGAGCGCCGCTTCAAGACCGAGGCGACGCACCAGGGCTACATCGAGCCGCATGCCTGCCTCGCCAGCGTCGGCAGCGACGGCCAGGGCGAGCTGTGGGTCTGCACGCAGGGCCACTACATGGTGCGCAACACCTGCGCCGCGCTCGTCGGCATGGACGTCTCGAAGCTGCGCGTGACGGCGTCGGAGATCGGCGGCGGATTCGGCGGCAAGACGACGGTGTTCATCGAGCCGGTCGCGCTGGCGCTGTCGCGCAAGGCGGGCAAGCCGGTGAAGCTGGTGATGTCGCGCGAGGAGGTGTTCCGGGCATCGGGTCCGACCTCCAGCGCCAGCATGACGGTCAAGATCGGCGTGACCAGGCACGGGCGGATCACCGGCGCGCATGCCGACATCCGCTTCCAGGGCGGCGCCTTCGCCGGCTCGCCGATCGAGCTCGGCGCCATGTCGGCCTTCGCCTGCTACGACCTGGAGCACGTCAAGGCGGTCGGCTGGGACGTCGTGACCAACCGGCCGAAGCAGGCCGCCTATCGCGCGCCGGGCGCGCCGATGGTGGCCTTCGCGGTCGAGAGCGTGCTCGACGAGCTGGCGCACAAGATCGGCATGGACCCGGTCGAGCTGCGCCTGAAGAACACCGCCAAGGAAGGCACGCGCTCGTCCTACGGGCCGAAGTACAACCGCATCGGCCTGGCCGCATGCCTCGAGGCGGCGCGCCGGCACCCGCACTACGAGGCGCCGCTCGGGCCCAATCAGGGCCGCGGCATCGCCGCGGGCTTCTGGTTCAACTTCGGCGGCCAGACCTGCGTGTCGCTCAACGTCAACATCGACGGCACCGTGGCGCTGGCGGTCGGCACGCCCGACATCGGCGGCTCGCGCGCCTCGATGTGCATGATGGCAGCCGAGGAGCTGGGCATCGAGTACGACAAGGTGCGCGCGATCGTCGCCGACACCAGCTCGCTCGGCTACAACGACATCTCCGAGGGCAGCCGCGTGACGTTCTCGACGGGCCTCGCGACCATCGCGGCCGCGCGCGACGCGATCGGCAAGCTGTGCGCCCGCGCGGCGAAGATCTGGGGCATCGCGCCGGAGGCGGTGGTGTGGGAGAACGGCCGCGCGCGGCCGGCGGGCCCGAACGCCGGCGACTTCGCGCCGCTGTCGCTGGCCGAGATCGCCAAGACCGCCGCCAAGACCGGCGGGCCGATCGCCGGCCACCACGAGGTCAACGCCGACGGCGCCGGCGTCAGCTTCGCCGTGCACCTGTGCGACGCCGAGGTCGATCCCGAGACCGGTCGCGTTACGATCAAGCGCTACACGGTGGTGCAGGACGCCGGCAAGGCGATCCATCCGAGCTATGTCGAGGGCCAGTTCCAGGGTGGTGCTGCCCAGGGCATCGGCTGGGCGCTCAACGAGGAATACGTCTACGGCAGGGACGGCCGCCTGCAGAACCCGGGCTTCCTCGACTACCGCATCCCGGTCGCCTCGGACCTGCCGATGATCGACACGGTGATCGTCGAGGTGCCGAACCCCGGCCATCCCTACGGCGTGCGCGGCGTCGGCGAGACCTCGATCGTGCCGCCGCTCGCGGCCATCGACAAGGCGAAGGCTGGTAAGAAGCGGCGCTGATGGTCCGGGTCAAGCTGTCGGGACCGCTCAAGGTCGCCGCCGGCGGCGAGGCCGAGCTGGAGGTCGAGGCGGCGAACATCCATCAGCTCCTCACCCGCCTCGCCGAGCTTCACCCGAAGATGAAGCCGATGCTCGAGCGCGGCGCGGCGGTGGCGATCGACGGCCAGATCTATCGCGACGACTGGTTCCGCGCGATTCCCGAAGGCAGCGAGGTGGTCATCCTGCCAAGGATGGTGGGCGGCTAGGAGAGCACCGTCGGCGTCCGGCCGACCGGGATCACGCGCCGGCGGTCCATGCGGCTCAGGCAGCCGCCAGCCCGTAGCGGCGGCGCAGCCGGTCGGCCAGCAGCTTGCCCGCGGTCGAGACCAGGAACACGAACAGGATGTAGAGCGCCGCCGTCACGGTCAGGATCTCGATCGGCTCGTACCAGACATTGACCAGCTTCATCGCCTGGAACATGAGGTCCTGCACCGTGATGACCGAGATCAGGGTCGACGACTTCACGATCACGGTGAACTGGTTGACGATCGACGGCGCCACCGTCAGCAGGGTCTGCGGCATGACGATGCGGCGGAAGACCAGCAGCGGCGGCATGCCCAGCGCATAGCCGGCCTCGCGGTGGCCGCGCGCGATGCCCTCGATGCCCGCGCGGAACGTCTCCGCGAGGTAGCCGCTCGATTGCAGGCCCAGCGCCAGCCAGCCGGCGGTGAAGAAGCTGTTGGGCCAGCCGAACAGCTCGGGCCACACATAGGTGACCCACATCAGCTGCACGAAGATCGGCGTGGCGCGGAAGAACTCGATCAGCACGATCGCGACGGGGCGCAGCGGCCGGACATGCATGCGGATCAGGCACAGGGTCAGCCCGCCGACGATCGCCACCGCGAAGGCGATCAGGCACACCTCGACCGTCACGGCGAGGCCCTGCAGCAGGACGCCGCGCTGGTTCCAGACCAGGCGTTCCCAGTTGCTCATGCGTAGATCTTGCTGCGCCAGCGCTCGGACAGGAGCCGCACGCCGGTCGCGGCCAGCCAGATCACCGCGAAGTAGGTGAGCGCGGCGCCGGTGTAGAGCGGCAGGGGCCGCATCTCGGTCGCCGTGACCATCGACACGTTGTACATCAGGTCCGGCACCGCGATCAGCGACACGATCGTGGTCGCCTTGAACAGCGAGACGAGCTGGTTGACCGCCTCGGGCAGCATGCGGCGGACGACCTGGGGCAGGATGATGCGCCAGAGGATCAGCCGCTCGCCCATGCCGCAGGCGCGCGCGGCCTCGACATGGCCGATCGGGATCGCCTGGATGCCGGCGCGGAAGGTCTCGGCGAAGTAGCCGCTGTAGACGAAGCCCAGCGCGATGACCGCCGAGACGAAGGGGTGGAACTCCAGCCGCCGCCCGATGATGGCGCCGAGCAGCAGCGGCAGCACGAAATGCACCCAGACGACCATGATGTAGTCGGGCGCGTTGCGGAACAGCTCGACATGCACCGTGCCGATCCAGCGGAACGGCCAGCTGCGGTTGACGCGCAGCAGCGCCGCCGCCAGGCCGACCAAAAGCGCCGTGACGGCGGAGCAGGCGAACACGTAGACGTTGAACAGCAGGCCCGAAAGCAGGACCTGGCGGTACTCCCAGAACAGGCTCAGGTCCAAGGATTGCCGCAACGCGTCGGACATGGCGGGTCTACTGCAGGTGCTTGGAGAGGAACTGCCGGCAGCGCTCGGACCTGGGCGCGCCGAAGACCTGCTCGGGCGGCCCTTCCTCCTCGATCAGCCCGTTGTGCAGGAACAGCACGCGGTCCGAGGCGTCGCGCGCGAAGCCCATCTCGTGCGTCACCACGATCATGGTGGTGCCGTCGCCCGCCAGCTCGCGCATCACCGCCAGCACCTCGTCGGTCAGCTCGGGGTCGAGCGACGAGGTCGGCTCGTCGAACAGCATGGCCTTGGGCTGCATCGCCAGGGCACGCGCAATCGCCACGCGCTGCTGCTGCCCGCCGGACAACCGCGCCGGGTACTCGCGCGCCTTCTCGGACAGGTGCACGCGCGCCAGGCATTCCTCGCCGAGCGCGGCGGCCCGCTTGCGGTTCATGCCGCGCACGCGCATCGGCGCCTCGATCACGTTGCCCAGCACGGTCATGTGCGGCCACAGGTTGAACTGCTGGAACACCATGCCGAGGTCGCGCCGCATCCGGTTGATCTCGGACAGCGGTTGCAGACGGCGCTGGCCGGTCGCGTCGGTGCGGAATCCCATCGGCTCGCCGTCGATGTAGACCTCGCCGCCGCTCGGCGTCTCGAGGAAGTTGATGCAGCGCAAGAGCGTGCTCTTGCCCGAGCCGCTGGCGCCGATCATGCTGACCACGCTGCCGCGATCGACGTCGAAGGAAACGCCCTTCAGCACCTCGAGCGTGCCGAAGCTCTTGCGCAGGTCGACCACGCGGATGGCGGGCGTCGCGTCCATTCCGGGCCCTCCGCCGCCCGCCCTGCACGCGCCGTCGGCGCATGACCCTTGCGCGGCGCGGCGCGGCATGATGAACTTGTTTGCGCTTACATGATGGTCCAATCACGGCCGGATTGGCAACGATACAATGACCTCACCGCCCGCCCGCATCGGCGCGCCGATCGAGGAGATCGACACGCCGGCGCTCGTCGTCGACCTGGACGCGTTCGAGCACAACCTGCGCAAGCTGTCGGATTTCGCGCGCAAGGCGGGCGTGCGCCTGCGGCCGCACGCCAAGACGCACAAGTGCCCGGCGATCGCGCTCAGGCAGATCGCGCTCGGCGCCGTCGGCCAGTGCTGCCAGAAGGTCGGCGAGGCCGAGGTGCTGGTGCGCTCCGGCATCAAGGACGTGCTGGTGAGCAACGAGATCGTCGGCCTCAACAAGCTGCGGCGCCTCGCGGCCCTGGCGAAGGACGCGACGGTTGCGCTGTGCTTCGACGCGGCCGAGCAGGTCGACGAGACCGGCGCGGTGGCGCGCGACTTCGGCGTCGAGCTGGGTGCGCTGGTCGAGGTCGACGTCGGCGCCCAGCGCTGCGGCGTGCTGCCGGGCGAGCCGGCGCTGGCGCTGGCGCAGCGGATCGCAAGCACGCCGGGGCTGAAGTTCCGCGGCCTTCAGGCCTATCATGGCGCGGCGCAGCACCTGCCGAGCATCGCCGAACGCGAGAAGGCGATCGCGGGCGCCGCGGCCGCCGTGCGCCAGACGGTCGATCTGCTGAAGCGGAACGCGATCGCCTGCGAGCTGGTCACCGGCGCCGGCACGGGAACCTACCAGTTCGAGGCGGCAAGCGGCCTGTGGAACGAGCTGCAGGCGGGCTCCTATGCCTTCATGGATACCGACTACGCGCGCATCGGCGGCCGCGACAGCAACCGCTTCGCGGATTTCGAGCACAGCCTGTTCGTCCTGACGACGGTGATGAGCGTGCCCGCGGCGGACCGCGCCATCGTCGACGGGGGCCTGAAGGCCTACAGCGCCGAGAAGGGCCCGCCCTGGGTGCACGGGCTCGCCGACGTCGAAGCCGTCGGCGTGTCGGACGAGCACGGCAAGCTGAAGCTCGGCCCGAACGCCAGGCCGTTGCGCCGCGGCGACAAGGTGATGCTGATCCCCGGCCATTGCGACCCGACCATCAACCTGCACGACTGGTATGTCGGGATACGCAACGGAAGGGTCGAGGCGCTGTGGCCGATCAGCGCCCGCGGCGCCGTCACGTGAGGCGATGCGAGAGGTTCGAGGGCAACAGCAACAGGGGAGCACGACCATGAGCGATGCGTTCAACCAGAGCAAACGCGATTTCCTGAAGGGCGCCGCGACCTTGGGCGCCGCCTCCGGCGTCATCGCCACGGCGGGCGCCGCCTCCATGGCCCCGCGTCCGGCCCTGGCGCAGCTGCTCGAGACCGGCGTGCGCGAGGACTCGGTCCTGTCGAAGATCCGCAAGGAGGGACTGCTCCGGGTCGGCTACTCGCAGACCGGGCCCTGGTTCTACAAGGACGCCAAGACCGGCACGCTGAACGGCATCTACAAGGACGTGGTCGACCGCCTGGTGAAGGAGATCGACATCAAGGTCGAGTACAAGGAGGTCACCTTCGCCAACGCCACCGTGGGGCTGCGCAAGGGCGACTACGACCTGTACGGCTCGTCGCTCACCTACACCATGGCGCGGGCGCTGACCGTCAACTATGTCGGGCCGCTCTACTCCAAGGGCAGCCTGCTGCTGATCCACAAGGACAATGCCGGCCGCTTCAAGACGGCGGCCGACCTCAACGACCCGGGCGTCACGTTCTCGGTGACGGCGGGCGCCAGCGAGGAGGGGCGCATCCCGATCCTGTGGCCCAAGGCCAAGACCGTCACGACCACGGGCCAGGTGACGCTGGGCGCCGAGCCGGTGCGCGCGAAGAAGGCCGACGTCTGGATGAGCGGCGACAGCGACGTCATCCTGTTCGCCAAGCGCAACAGCCAGTGGGCGGCCGTGGTCGAGCCGGACAAGCCGATCGACAAGCGGCCGAACACCTGGGCCGTCCGCTACGGCGATCCGGAGTGGAAGGCGTTCCTCGACATGTGGGCGTCCTTCGTCGTGGTCAACGGCGAGATGGACCGGCTGTTCAAGCACCACATGGAGAAGCTCGGCGCGGCATGACCGCGCGGGCGCGGCGGGGAGGGCGCGCGCGCCCGTCCCGCGTCCCTTCCATCGGCATCGGGGGTTCCAGGCGGATTCCATGATCATCGATTGCCACGCCCATGTCTTCGAGCACTGGCAGGGCGCCTGCGGCCACAAGTCGAGCGCGATCCACCTGAAGTACCTGCAGAAGGTCGTGACGCGCCCGGCCGCCCGCGCGTTCCGCGCGCGCGACGGCAAGGAGATCAAGCCGACCATGCTGTTCCGCCCGGGCGACAACACCTGGGCGGGGCTGACCGACGTGGGGTTCCGCGTCGGGCGGTACGGCCAGCTCGCCTTCACCTGGGAGGGCGAGGACTACTACGTGCAGTACATGCCGGTCGGCATGCAGGAGATGGTCTGCCCGCCCGAATTCATGATCGCGCAGATGATCAACGCCGGCGTCGACCACTGCATCCTGCAGGCCGGCGGCGGCTACGGCGCGATGAACGACTACAACGCCTTCGCGCAGAACGCCCATCCCGACCGCTTCACGGGGCTGCTCAACATCGACGAGGCGATGGCCGACCGCCCGGACCAGCTGGCCGAGGTCGACCGCGCGGTCGCGAGGCTGGGGCTCAGGGGCCTCTACTACGCGCACGAGATGTCGCGGCACGGCTACGCGCGCAACGTCGACCATCGCGACTTCGCGCCGTTCTGGGACAAGATCGCCGGCTACAAGCTGCCGGTGTTCCTCGAGCTGTCGTCGACGCCGAGCTACGACAAGGCCAGCTACCTCGCGAACCTGCGCGCGCTCGACGCCCTGCTGCGGCGCTATCCGGCGCACCGCTTCCTGTTCGTGATGGGGCCGTCGGTCGGCTACTTCGCCGCGGACGGGCGCTGGGAGTTCCCGGACGAGGCGCTCGCCACGTTCAAGCGCGACAACCTGCAGCTCGAGGTCATGTTCCCGATCAGCTGGGGCGGCGTTTGGGACTATCCCTATCCCGAGGCGCAGGAGCTGATCCGGGGCCTGCGCGACCGGTTCGGCGCGGCGAAGCTGCTGTGGGGCTCCGACATGCCGAACGTGGAGCGATTCTGCACCTACTGCCAGTGCGTCGACTACGTGCGCAAGCACTGCCCGTTCCTGAGCGCCGCGGAGAAAGACCGGATCCTCGGCGACAACGCGGCCGAGCTGATCGGGCTCGAGCGTCGGGCGGGCGCGGCCGCGTGAGCACGCGCATCGGCATCGACATCGGCGGCACCTTCACCGATCTCGTCTTCCTCACCCCCGAAGGCCGCGTCGAGCGCGCCAAGGTGCTGTCGACGCCCGAGGACTACAGCCTGGGCATCGCCGCCGGCCTCGAATCGACCATCGCGGCGGGCGCGCTCCGGACCGACGCCATCCAGCAGGTCATGCACGGCACCACGGTCGCGACCAATGCCATCCTGGAGGGCAAGGGCGCGCGGATCGCGCTGGTCACGACCACGGGATTCCGCGACATCCTGGAGATCAGGCGCCTGCGCATGCCGGTGCTGTACGACATCCGCTGGCGCAAGCCGCCGGCGCTGGTGCCGCGCCGGCTGCGCTTCGAGGTCGCGGAGCGCATCGACCATGAAGGCACGATCGAGCGCGCGCTGGACGAGGAGGACGCGCGCCGCGTGATCGGCCGCGTGCTGGACGCCGGGGCCGATGCGGTCGCCGTCTGCCTGCTGAACGCCTATGCCAACGGCGCGCACGAGCGGCGCCTGCGCGAGCTGGTGCGCGAACGCGATACGGCGATCCCGGTGACGCTGTCGAGCGAGCTGCTGCCCGAGATCAAGGAGTACGAGCGCACCAGCACCACCGTCGTGAACGCCTATGTGCTGCCGGTGGTGCGGCACTACCTTGGCCGGCTGGAGCGGCAGCTTGCCGCACGCTCCATTGCCCGAAAGCTGACCATCATGCAGTCGAGCGGCGGGGCGATGAGCGCGGCCGCGGCGGCGGAGCGCCCGATTCACATCATCGAGTCCGGCCCGGCCGCCGGCGTGGTCGGCGCGGCGGAGCTGGCGCGCCGCCTGGGCGACCTGAGCCTGCTCAGCTTCGACATGGGCGGCACGACGGCCAAGGCTGCCCTGGTCGACCGCGGCCGGTTCCTGCGCGTCGGCGCGCTCGAGGTCGGCGGCGGCATCAACGTCGCCGGACGGCTCTTGAGCGGCGGCGGCTATCACGTCCGCGCCCCGGCGATCGACATCGCCGAGGTCGGCGCGGGCGGCGGCAGCCTGGTGCGGCTCGACGCCGGCGGGGGGCTCAAGGTCGGGCCCGACAGCGCCGGCGCCGCGCCGGGGCCGGCCTGCTACGGCCGCGGCGGAACCGAGCCGACGGTGACCGATGCCAATGTCGTGCTCGGCTTCGTCAACCCGGTCGCGCTCGCCGGCGGCGGGCTGCCGATCCGGCGCGAGCTGGCGGCGTCCTCGCTCGACCGCGCGGTCGCGCGCAAGCTGGGCCTGGCGACGGAGGACGCGGCCTGGGGCGTGCATCGCGTGGCCAACGCGACCATGGCGCGGGCGCTGCGCGCCGTCTCGACCGAGCGCGGGCGCGATCCGCGCGAGTTCGCGATC
>JAKLKW010000222.1 GCA_023150455.1 Alphaproteobacteria bacterium
ACCCCTCCCCCTATCCCCCTCCCGCAAGGGGAGGGGGGACGGGAAACAGAGTGCGCTTGACCGTCCAGCGAATCGTCTTGGCAGCTTGACGAAGCTGAGCTTCAGCAGACAAGTCGCCGGGCGAGGGTCAGGAGGTTTCCCATGCCCTACACGCTGCTGCAGATCGTGAACAAGTGCCTGCGGCGCCTGTCGATCGTGCAGGGCGACGCGGGCGAGCTGGCGGCGCTGAGCTCGTCGCAGTTCCAGACCGACATCGACGTGCTGGTGCAGGCGATCAACGAGACGATCGACGATCTCTACGGCGCCCGCGGCCGGCCGCAGGCGGTCGGCGCGGCGACGATCGCGCTGGCCGAGGGCGTGCGGGAATACGCGCTCGCGGCCGATTGCGAGCGCATCATCGGCCGGCCGCCGATGCTGATCGAGGAAACGAGCGGCCGGGTGGTGACCGAGTACCCGGGCGGCTACGAGCAGATGGTCGCCGACCAGCCGATTCCGGCCACCCATACCGGCCGCCCCGCGTACTTCGCGATCGAGCCGGTCATGGGCCAGTTGCGTCTCGACCGCGCGCCGACCGCTTCGGAGGCCGGCGAGGTCTATCGCTACCGCTACTTCAAGGCGCTGAGCCTGGCGGAAGCGGCGGCGACCATGCCGTTCTCGGACCGCGTCGCCGACAACCTGCTGCCGGCCTTCTGCGAGAAGTACAAGATCGCGCGGAAAGCACCCGAGGCGAGCCCCGCGCTCTACGCCGCCGCCATGACCGCCGCGGCGCGTCTGCTCGGCAAGGTCGCGCCGGCAACCCGCTATGGCACGGCGAGGGGTCGCTGATGCCGATCGCGGCGCCGATCACCCGCAACCAGGCGCAGATCGTCTTCGGCGGCGGGCTCAACACGCGCGGCAATGCCGAGGCGATCGATCCGCGCGAGGCCGCCGACGGGCAGAACTTCGACCTCGACGTCGACAGCGACGACTTCGCGCCGCGCCAGGGCTTCACGCTGGCGGCCACGGCGCCGAACGGCCAGGCGATCAACGGCTTCGCCCAGCTGCGCAAGTCGAGCGGCGCGATCTCGACGCTGATCCAGGCGGGCACGACGGTCTATGCCTGGGACGGCGCCGCAGACTTCGCGGTCAAGGGCACGGTCGCGAGCGGCACGCGGCTGCGCGGGCCACTCGAGGCCAACTACATCGAGGGCGACTACGCCATCGTCACCGACCTGGCGCTGCAGGACGTCGTCAAGAAATGGGACGGCAGCAGCTTCGCCGACCTGCCGATCAGCGGTCCGTCGAGCTTCCGGGCCAGGTATTGCCGCATCGTCGACGAGCGCGCGATCTACGCCAACGTGGCCACCGCGACGGCGACGCCGCACCTCGTCGTCGGCTCGCAGCGCTCGGCGCCCGGCACGCTGACGGTCGCGAACCGCCCGGCCGCGTCGCTCAACGACGGCGATCCCTGGTTCCTGCCGATCCCCGACCTGAAGCCGGTCAACGGCATGGAGGAGGGCTTCCGCACGCTGCTGTTCTCGACCGACCGCGGCAAGCTGTGGGCGCTGCTCGGGTCGAGCGCCAAGGACTACCGCATCGACAGCCTGAACAGCGACGCCTCGGCCTCGGGGCCGGAGTCGATGGTGTCGATCGGCAACGACATCGCCTTCGGCCGCGACGGCGCGATCGACAGCGTCGTCGGGGTGCAGGAGTTCGGCGACGTCCAGACCGACGACCTGTCGGCCTGGATCGCCGACCTGGCGCGCGCCTATGTCGGCTGGGCGCTGGTCTACAACCGCCGTCTCCGCCGCCTCTACGCCTTCCCGTCCGGCGGGTCCGAGCTGTTCGTGTTCCACCGCGCCGTCGCCGACCGCAACAAGCAGCTCGTCACCGACCCCGGCCAGGCGGCGCGGGCCAAGCCGGTCTCGCCCTGGTCGCGCTGGAAGACGCAGCACGCCATGGCGTTCCAGCCCGTCACGGTGTGGCGGATGCTGCGGCCGAGCGACGGCAAGGAGTTCGTCTACATGGGCGGCGCCGCCGGGCAGATCTGGCAGCTCGAGGGCGAGGTGAGCAACGACGCCGGCGCCGACATCCGCGCCGAGCGCCTGTCCTACCTGCTGCGCGCGCCGGCGGGCGAGCTGATGGACCTGAAGGGCTTCGCCTTCTACCGCAAGCGCGACGCCGTGTCGCTGGAAGCCGCCTTCCAGCAGGCGGGCTCGACCGTGCGCGACACGGCGATCACGCTGGCGCTGCCGCTCGCCGCCGCCTCGGCCTATTTCGGGGGCGCGTACCATTTCGGCGGCCCGATCCATTTCGGCCCGCAGTCGCGCGACCGCCTGTACCGCCAGTATTTCAGCGCCGCCGGCAAGGCCGACCTGCTGCAGCTCCGCCTGGCGGTGAGCAGCCAGGCCGACTTCGCCGTCTCCCGCTTCGAGCTCGACGCGGCGGCGGGGTGAGACGGAGAAAGATCAACCACAGAGACACAGAGGCACAGAGAGGAAAAGGAGAGAAGGGACCTTCCTCCGCGCGGCGAAGCCGCGCCATCAGCCTTCTTCCTTCCTTCCTTCCTTCCTTCCTTCCTTCCCTTCGTGTCCTTCGTGCCCTTCGTGGTTCATTCCGAAAGAGGTCAACCACGAAGAACACGAAGGGCACGAAGGGAAGACAAGAGGATTTCATAGCGGCCTTCGGCCGTGAAAAGGTCTCTCTCTCTCTCTCTCTCTCTCTCTCTCTCTCTCTGCCTCTTCCTTCATCTCTGTGCCTCTGTACTACTAACCCATAGAATCCTCGCGAGCTGCGAGCAAATTTTTTCTAGGCGGCGAGACGAGTTGGCTGGTCCGTATTGGCGTTACGCGCGGTGATGAGCGCGGTGACGATGGTGCGGCCGGCGGCGGTGAGCTGGTAGCGATGGCTGTCCGGGACCTTGCGGATCAGGCGGTGCGCGCGCAGGAGCGCGAGCCTGCGGGTAACGGCGGCGGCATGGCGGCGCTGCAGGTCGCGCGATGCGGCCTCATCGTCGAACAGCAGGCGTCGCAGGTCGCGGTTGCGGAATCCGTTGAGGGTAAACTCGCCGCGGCTGATGGCCTCGAGCAGCTTGGCATCGTCGGGCGAGTAAGGATTGATCGAGCGGATGCGACGGCCATTGCGCTTGACGGGCTGGCACAAGCGCTCGGCCAGCTTGCCCACGGAGACGGTCTCCTCGACCGAGGCGAGAGCCTGAAGATAGCGGTCGTTTGCCGCCTGCGAGACCTCGGCACGTCGATGCAGGTCGGCGATCCCCTTGCGCATGATGCGCCAGCTCTTGGGCGCAGCGGCATTGCCCTCCGGCGGCCGGAAGGTCTTGAAGTCGGCAACGTCGTTGATCGTCGTCTCGACCCGCAGCACGCTGCCCTGCTTGTCGTACATCTTGATCGTGTTGTCGCCCAGCCGGTGCTTGAGGCGCACCCCTTCGGGCCGGGTTCTCAGGTCGCTGACCACGGCAGCCTTCAACGTGAGCGGCACGTGCCCCGACAGCGGGACTTTGCGGCCGAGGAAGCGCATGACGTCCGGGCTCAGGAACGTCGTCAGCCCGTGATGCACCAGCCGCGGATAGAGCCGCGCCAGCGTGGCGGCGTCGCGGAACAGGACGTCTGTTGCCCATTCGCTCTGATACGTGGTCCAGTAGTAGTCGATCGGCCGGGCGGCGAACATCGCGTCGTGCTGCGGGTTCAGGTGGTGCGCGATTTCGGCCAGCAGCTTCGGCCATGTCGCCCGGACCTGCTGATCCATCAGGCGCTGAGCCGCCGGCGGGTCTGCGAGCCACACAAAGCAATTCTCCCGCTTGCCATAGGCCAGCCCCGCCTTGTCCAGCGACCGGCTCAACCACTCTCGACCGTTGAGGCAGACCTGGACCGCGAACGGGAACCAAGTCTGAATGCGCGCGTGCATGAAGCCGAACAACGGATGGATCTGGTAGTGGTACAAGTGCAGGCACTTGCGCCGGCGCGGCTCCAGATCCAGCACTTTCGCATCGCGCTTGCGCACGATCTCGTACGTCAAACAGGGCTCTACCGCCGTCAGGACGCAGATCAGCCCGCGATCGATCCCGTCACGCGCCGCTATCTCGCGCGCCGTCTGTTCCTTGTCGCTGGCACTCGACGCCAGATACATCACCGGTCGCCCGGTCCGCAGCGCCATCGCCTGCGATGCCGTCTTCAACCGATCGCTCATCGCGTTCACGTGCGCGCCAAAATCCTTCAGCAGGACACCGACGCTCGACAGGTAATTCATCATTCCTCCGCGATGCGCCAACAGACGCAACGTCCCGCGGAATACAAGTCGATCGAACCCGCTAAGAACCCCCATGACAGCACTCGCGTGCCGCGCTACGAATCCCTCCACGGCGTTCCCCTCCGGATAACCTGGTTCTTGGCAGATTCAGATTATCCAGTTGGTGCGGAACGCCGTACTTATTTGGTTGCGGCCTTACGGCCGCGCTGTGTCTCTGTGGTTGATCCTTCTTCGACCGGTCAGGTTCACTCGGCATGGCAACGGTGGATGCGAACGAAGCACGGCGCAGCGTGCGCGGCAGCCGGCGCGTGACGCTGAAGCGCTCGCCGGTGGTGCGGGCGATCACCGAGCCGGACCTGAAATGGATCGGCGCCGCGTGGCGCCGGGGCGCGCTGGACGGGCTGGGCGGGCCGTTCGCCGACCGGAGCCTGGGCGCCGCGGACTTCCTCGCCGAGGCGCGCGCCGCGCTCGCACGGGCCGCGGCGCTGTGGATGCTCGAAGCGCCGGTCGGAGGCCGTTCGACGCCGGTCGGGCTGGTGGTCGGCGCGGTCGCCGAGCATCGGCTGGAGCCGCATGTCTACTGGTTCCCCTGGTCCAGCCTGCGCAACCGGCTGGAGTGCGCGGTCAAGTTCCTGAACCTGGCGCGGCGCGAGTTCCTGGTGATCGTCGTCCATCGGCTGGAGCAGCGGCGCTTCTTCGAGACGGTGGCCGCGCACGGCCTGCTGAAACGACTCGGCGTCGTGCCGGGCTACTACGCCGACGCGACGCCGGCGATGGTGTGGTGGGCAAGACGGCCGGGAGAGCAGGCGCAAAAGAGGTGAAAAGCCATGAGCGGATTCGAAGGGCTGATCGGCAGCGCGGCGGCGCCGTTCATCGCGAGCGGGCTCAATTCGCTGCTCGGCACGGGCAAGAAGAACAAGAACGTGCTGAACTTCAACCAGGCCTTCGACCCCGGGCCGAAGCTGGATTTCTCGGGCGAGCTCGGCGCCAAGGCGCTGGGCATCGACTACGCGAGGCCGTCGCTGGGCGGGCTTGGCGCATCGGGCGGCGGCTACCGGCTGGGCACGAGCGTCAACCCGGACGGGACGATCGCGGGCAGCCTCGACAACTCGGGCTCGTTCGCGGCGACGACGCTGGCGCCGCGCCTCGACCGGTCGCTGGCCGACCTCGACGCGCTGCGCGCCGGGCTCAGGCCCGGCTTCGGCCAGTTGACCCGGTCCCGCCGCGACGCGATCGAGACCGCGCGGCAGAAGGCGGTCGGCGACCTGCGCGACACGCTGGCGCGCCGCCGCGTCGAGGGGTCGAGCTTCGCCAACGCGTCGATCGCCCAGGCCGACGCCGAGTTCGCCCGCGCCGCCGCCGACGCGGACGCGAAGTCGTATCTGGAGGAGCTGGCGGCGACGAACGACCTGATCGACCGCGAGAACAAGTATCTCTACCAGGAGGCCGCGCGCGGGCTCGGCGAGCTCGGCCTCGCCGCGGAGTTCCAGCAGCGCTTCGCCGACATCTTCGCGCGCGACGCGCAGGCGCGGCTCAACGCCGCCGCGAACGACCTGGCGACGCGCCGCTCGCTCTACGCCCAGGACCTCGCCGGCCGGCGCAACGCGGGCCTGCAGGACCTGATGAACCGGCGCGAGCTGGCTGCGAAAGAAGAGGCGGGCGCCGGCAAGTACTTCGGCGGCGTCGCCGACAAGATCGGCGCCGGGCTGCCCGACGTGATCAAGAACGTGATCGATTTGTTCTGAGCCGTGTGGCGGAGGCGGGCGATGATGAACGGATTCTTCCTCGGCGGCCTTGCGGAGGCCGAGGCCGATGCGGCTGCGCGTCGGCGCGCCGAGCGCGCATCGCGGCGCGGACCGGAGCGCGATGAACCTCCCGGCGGCGCGCCGAACGCGCATCAGGCGCGACGCGACGTGGCGACGATGGCGCTTGGCCTGGCCCGGGCGCGCCAGGCGGGCGATCCGCAGTCCTACGACGGGCTCAAGCATGCCGTCACGCCGGTCTTGCTGCGGAGCGCTGCCCAGGCCGTCGCGGCGAAGCGCGGTCTATCCGTCAGCGGCGCAGCCCGACCGGCACGGGAACTGACGCGGCTGCTGATTGCGCGCCTCGAGAGCCTGCCCGGAGGGACAGGCGGCGGCGCGAATGATCCGACCGGCACGGAGGACGGCGACCGGAGCGGCGGCCAGCCGCTGGCGGACGCGCAGCCCCTTCCGGCGCTGGCGAGGGAAGGACCGCCCTTCGGACGCCCGTCTACCGCCAGACCGGATCAGGCAGACGATGCCGATGGGCCGCTCCCCATCGCTGACGGAAAGATCGATCTCGCTGGGCTCAAGGTCGGGCGCCTCTATCGGGTGGACGGCGCGCGCTGGCGCTGGACGGGCCACGATTTCGAGGCGGTCGACTGACATGGCGTCTGAACTGCAGCTCGATCCGTCCGATGTCGCTCGGCGGCCGCCTCGCCTGTCCATCGACGAGATGGAACGCCAATTGGCGGCGGCGATGCCCGAGACGGAGCCGTCGGCGGGCGGCATGTCGGCGGTCGCAGTCGATCTGCTGCAACGAGGGCTGGTGAAGCCCGCGACCGACCTGGTTACGGGCTATCGCGCCGGCGCTGCCGGAATCTACGGCACACTCGCGAACATCGCCATGCTGCTCAATCACGCGAAGGACGAGCTCGCGCACGTGACCGGCATGGGAACGCCGCGTGCAGAAACCCACGATCCCGCCGTGGAGGCGTGGCTGCGCCGGGCCGCGCGCCGGATGCAGCCCGACTCCTTGCCCGACGACGTCGGCGGAAAGATCTACGCCGGCCTGGGCAGGGCGCCGGCCGACATCGCGATGTACCTCGCCGGCACGCGGGCGCTCGGCCCCATCTTCGGGATGGCGGGCGTCGAGGCGTTGCGCGAAGCCGACAAGGGGCCGGCAGCGGCCGCTACCGGCGCCGCCAAGGGCGCGTTGCTCGGCGGCACGCTGAAAGCGGCAGAGAAGCTGG
>JAKLKW010000223.1 GCA_023150455.1 Alphaproteobacteria bacterium
GGAATACAACCGCCTCGAAAGACGCATCGAACGTCTCTGCAGACCTATCCATCGCCGTCCTCCGAAAATCACTCCGAGGACCACCACAGATTCAGCACTTCAGCCCCTTGTCACGCTATTCCTTCACCCGATTGCCCTGGGCTACGCCCGTTCCAGGGTTGACACCCCGGGGGGCGTGGTCTAGATGCAGGCGCCCGTTTCGACGCGCGCCGGACGTGAGCGTAGCTGCGGGGGCGTAGCTCAGTTGGTTAGAGCGCCGGCCTGTCACGCCGGAGGCCGCGGGTTCAAGTCCCGTCGCTCCCGCCATTCCATGCAATGGCAATACAGCAAAATGGGCCCGTTGCGGGGCCTTTCTGCCGCGTCGCGAGAGGCCGGGCGGACCGGCCTTACTGCTTGATTCCGGCCCGGAAAAGCTTCCATTCCGGCGGTTGCCGCCCTATAGTTCGGCCGAGGTGAGACGCGCCGTTCCCGCGGCGCAACAAGAGGCTGCGGCAGTCCCTTGACCGTCGGCCTGTTGGGACAAATATCGATGGAAGCGATGCTGCGCGAATACCTGCCGATCCTGATCTTTCTCGGGATCGCAGTCGCCATCGCCGGGGCGGCCGTGCTGATGTCGCTGGTCGTGGCGCGCCAGCACCCCGATCCGGAGAAGCTGTCGCCTTACGAATGCGGGTTCAACGCCTTCGAGGACGCGCGCCGGCGCTTCGACGTGCGCTTCTACCTGGTGTCGATCCTGTTCATCATCTTCGACCTGGAAGTCGCCTTCCTGTTCCCCTGGGCGATCACGCTGGGCGACGTCGGCGTCTACGGGTTCTGGTCGATGATGCTGTTCCTCGGCGTGCTGACGATCGGCTTCATCTACGAGTGGCGCAAGGGAGCCTTGGAATGGGAGTGATTCGGCCCCAGAGCGGCGAAATCCACGCCGCCGACGTGCTGCCGCCGGGACCCGAGCAGGACGCGGTGCTCAAGGCCGCGACCGACGAGCTGCAGGACAAGGGCTTCGTCATCGCCCAGGTCGACAAGCTGGTGAACTGGGCGCGCACCGGCAGCCTGTGGCCGATGACCTTCGGCCTCGCCTGCTGCGCGGTCGAGATGATCCACGCCTATATGAGCCGATACGACCTCGACCGATTCGGCGTGGTGCCGCGCGGCAGCCCGCGCCAGTCGGACGTGATGATCGTCGCCGGCACGCTCACCAACAAGATGGCGCCGGCGCTGCGCAAGGTCTACGACCAGATGGCCGAGCCGCGCTGGGTCATCTCGATGGGCTCCTGCGCCAACGGCGGCGGCTACTATCACTATTCCTACTCGGTGGTGCGCGGCTGCGACCGCATCGTGCCGGTCGACATCTACGTGCCGGGCTGCCCGCCGACCGCCGAGGCGCTCGTCTACGGGATCCTGCAGCTGCAGAAGAAGATCCGCCGCTCCGGCAGCATTTCGCGCTGATCGGCCAGGAACTCGCGGACGGGAACGGGGGCCTCATCGCAGCCATGACCGAGAGCTTGCAGGAACTTGGCGAACACGTCGCGCGCTCGCTGCCGGGCGCGGTGCGCGAAGCGGCCGTGAAGCTGGGCGAGCTGTCCGTCACCGTCGAGCGCGACCGCGTGGTCGAGGCGATGACCTTCCTGCGCGACGATCCGCGCTGCCGCTTCAAGGTGCTGATCGACGTCTGCGGCGCCGACTATCCGTCGCGCGCCGAGCGCTTCGAGGTCGTCTACCACCTCTTGAGCCTGGAGCATAACCGGCGCGCGCGCGTGCGGCTTTCGGTCGGCGAGGACACGCCGGTGCCGTCGGTCACCGGCGTCTACAGCGCCGCCAACTGGTTCGAGCGCGAGACCTGGGATCTCTACGGCATCCCCTTCACCGACCATCCCGACCTCCGGCGCATCCTCACCGACTACGGGTTCGAGGGGCACCCGATGCGCAAGGACTTCCCGCTGACCGGGTATGTCGAGGTGCGCTACGACGAGCAGAAGAAGCGCGTGGTCTACGAGCCGGTTCGCCTGCCGCAGGAGTTCCGCCGCTTCGACTTCCTGAGCCCGTGGGAAGGCATGACGCGCGAGGTCCTGCCCGGCGACGAGAAGGCCGACGTGCCGCCGCCGGCCGCAAGTCCCGCGGCACCGAAGAGTGGGGGCGCCGCCTGATGGCCGAGCAGCAGATCAAGAACATGACCATGAACTTCGGGCCGCAGCATCCGGCGGCCCACGGGGTGCTGCGCCTCGTGCTGGAGATGGACGGCGAAGTGGTCGAGCGCGCGGACCCGCATATCGGGCTCCTACATCGCGGCACCGAGAAGCTGATCGAGTACAAGACCTATCTCCAGGCCGTGCCCTATTTCGACCGGCTCGACTACGTCGCGCCGATGAACCAGGAGCACGCCTTCGCGCTCGCGACCGAGAAGCTGCTGGGGCTCGCGGTGCCCAAGCGCGGCCAGTACATCCGCGTGCTCTACTGCGAGATCGGCCGCATCCTCAACCACCTGCTCAACATCACGACCTTCGCCATCGACATCGGCGCCATCACCCCCGCGCTCTGGGGCTTCGAGGAGCGCGAGGTGCTGATGGAGTTCTACGAGCGCGCCTCGGGCGCGCGGCTGCACGCCAACTATTTCCGCCCGGGCGGCGTGCACCAGGACCTGCCGGCCGGGCTCATCGACGACATCCACAAGTACTGCGACCGGCTGCTGAAGGCGGTCGACGACCTCGAGACGCTGCTGACCGAGAACCGCATCTTCAAGCAGCGCACCGTCGACATCGGCGTCTGCAGCGCGGCCGACGCGATGGACTGGGGCTTCTCGGGCCCGATGCTGCGCGCCTCGGGCATCGCCTGGGACCTGCGCAAGCAGCAGCCCTACGACTCGTATGAGGAGTTCGACTTCGACGTGCCGATCGGCAAGACCGGGGACTGCTATGCGCGCTACCTGATCCGCATGGAGGAGATGCGCCAGTCCGTGCGCATCATGCGCCAGGCGATCGAGAAGATGCCGTCCGGCCCGGTGCAGGTGAACGACCGCAAGATCGCGCCGCCGCCGCGCGCCGAGATGAAGCGCTCGATGGAGGCGCTGATCCACCACTTCAAGCTCTACACCGAGGGCTACCACGTGCCGGAAGGCGAGACCTACGCCGCGGTCGAGGCGCCCAAGGGCGAGTTCGGCGTCTACCTGGTCGCCGACGGCACCAACAAGCCCTATCGCTGCAAGATCCGCGCGCCCGGCTACGCGCATCTGCAAGCGACCGAGTTCCTGTCCAAGGGCCACATGCTGGCCGACGCCGTCGCCATCATCGGCGCCATGGACATCGTGTTCGGCGAGATAGATCGATGAGCGCAACATTCGAGCTGACGCCCGAGAATCTCGAGGCGGCGAAGAAGATCATCGCCAAGTACCCGCCCGGGCGGCAGGCGAGCGCGGTGATGCCGATCCTCGCCATCGCCCAGCGCCAGAACGACAACTGGCTGCCGCAGGCGGCGATCGAGTACGTCGCCAAGCTGCTCGGCATGGCCGCGATCCGCGTGCACGAGGTCGCCAGCTTCTACACCATGTACAACCTGAAGCCGGCCGGGCGCACGCAGGTGCAGGTCTGCACCACGACACCGTGCTGGCTGCGCGGCTCGAACGAGGTGCTGCATGCCTGCGAGAAGGCGCTCGGCATCAAGTGCGGCGAGGTTACCAAGGACGGCGCCTTCGGCCTCAGCGAGGTCGAATGCCTCGGCGCCTGCGTCAACGCGCCGATGATGCAGATCGGCGACGACTACTACGAGGACCTCGACCCCGCCGGCGCGACCCGGATCATCGAGACGCTCAAGGCCGGCGGCAAGCCGAAGACGGGCACGCAGATCGACCGCCGCACCTCCGAGCCGATCGGCGGACCGACCACGCTGACCACGCTCTCGTTCGGAAAGGGCTCGTGATGGCGCTCCAGGACCAGGACCGCGTCTTCACGAACCTCTATGGGTTCCACGACTTCCGCCTGGCCGGCGCGCGCGCGCGCGGCGACTGGGACGGCACCAAGGCGCTGATCGAGCGCGGGCGCGACACGATCATCCAGCAGATCAAGGACTCCGGGCTCCGCGGCCGCGGCGGCGCCGGCTTCTCGGCCGGCCTCAAATGGTCCTTCATGCCGAAGAAGCCCGACGGGCGGCCGCACTACCTCGTGGTCAATGCCGACGAGGGCGAGCCCGGCACCTGCAAGGACCGCGACATCATGCGCCACGACCCGCACAAGCTGGTCGAGGGCTGCCTGGTCGCGAGCTACGCCATCGGCGCCAACACCTGCTACATCTACGTCCGCGGCGAGTTCGCGCGCGAGGCGGAGAACCTCCAGGTCGCGATCGACGAGGCCTATGAGGCGGGCCTCATCGGCAGGAATGCCTGCGGCTCGGGCTTCGACTTCGACCTCTACCTGCACCGCGGCGCCGGAGCCTATATCTGCGGCGAGGAGACGGCGCTGATCGAGAGCCTCGAGGGCAAGAAGGGCCAGCCGCGCCTCAAGCCGCCGTTCCCCGCGGGCGCCGGCCTCTACGGCTGCCCGACCACGGTCAACAACGTCGAGACCATCGCCGTCGCGCCCACCATCCTCCGGCGCGGGTCCGCCTGGTTCGCCGGCATCGGCCGGCCGAACAACACCGGCACCAAGGTGTTCTGCATCTCCGGCCACGTGAACAAGCCCTGCAACGTCGAAGACGCGATGGGCACCCCGCTCAAGGAGCTGATCGAGCGCCACGCCGGCGGCGTGCGCGGCGGCTGGGACAACCTCCTGGCCGTGATCCCCGGCGGCTCGTCGGTGCCGCTGGTGCCGCGCTCGATCTGCGACGAGCTGCTGATGGACTTCGATTCCTGCCGCGCGGCCAAGAGCGGCCTCGGCACCGCCGCCGTGATCGTGATGGACAAGTCGACCGACATCGTGAAGGCGATCGCGCGGCTGTCCAAGTTCTACATGCACGAGAGCTGCGGCCAGTGCACGCCGTGCCGCGAGGGCACCGGCTGGATGTGGCGCGTGATGGAGCGCATGGTGCGCGGCGACGCCGAGCCGCGCGAGATCGACATGCTGCTCGAGGTCTCCTACCAGGTCGACGGCCACACGATCTGCGCGCTGGGCGACGCGGCGGCGTGGCCGATCCAGGGACTGATCCGGCATTTCCGGCCCGAGCTCGAGCGGCGCATCGCCGAGCGGCACGGCCAACGCCAAGCGGCGGAGTAGGCGAGCCATGCCGAAGCTGACGATCGACGGCATCCAGATCGAAGTCGAGCCGGGCATCACCGTGCTGCAGGCGTGCGAGCGCGCCGGCATCGAGATCCCGCGCTTCTGCTACCACGAGCGCCTGTCGATCGCCGGCAATTGCCGCATGTGCCTGGTCGAGCAGGAGAAGGCGCCGAAGCCGATCGCGTCCTGCGCCATGCCGGTCATGGACGGCATGGTGATCAAGACCGACACCGAGATGGTGCGCAAGGCGCGCCGCGGCGTGATGGAGTTCCTGCTGATCAACCATCCGCTCGACTGCCCGATCTGCGACCAGGGCGGCGAGTGCGACCTGCAGGACCAGGCCATGGCCTATGGCTTCGACCGCGGCCGCTACGCCGAGAACAAGCGGGCGGTCAAGGACAAGTACATGGGGCCGCTGATCAAGACGATCATGACCCGCTGCATCCATTGCACGCGCTGCGTGCGCTTCGCCACCGAGGTGGCGGGCGTCGAGGAGCTGGGCGCGCTCGGGCGCGGCGAGCACATGGAGATCACGACCTATCTGGAGAAGGCGCTCGCCTCCGAGGTCTCGGCCAACGTCATCGACCTGTGCCCGGTCGGCGCCTTGACCTCGATGCCCTACGCGTTCGAGGCGCGGCCGTGGGAGCTGCGCAAGACCGAGAGCATCGACGTGATGGACGCGCTGGGCAGTGCAATCCGCGTCGACACGCGCGGACGCGAGGTGATGCGCGTGCTGCCGCGCCTCAACGAGGACGTCAACGAGGAGTGGATCTCCGACAAGACGCGCTATGCCTGCGACGGGCTGCAGCGCCAGAGGCTGGACCGGCCCTATGCGCGCAAGGACGGCAAGCTGGTGCCGGTCACCTGGCGCGAGGCGCTGGGCATCGCCGCGGAGAAGCTGAAGGCGGCGAAGCCCGAGCGCGTCGCGGCGCTCGCCGGCGACCTGTGCGACGCCGAGTCGATGTTCGCGCTCAAGGGGCTGATGGCCGCGCTGGGCGTGCCGCATGTCGATTGTCGCCAGGACGGGGCGGCGGTCCCGGCGGGCGAGCGTGCCGGGTATCTGTTCAATACGACCGTCGCCGGCATCGAGCGCGCCGATGTCTGCCTGCTGGTTGGCGCCAATCCGCGCTGGGAAGCCGCGGTGCTGAACACGCGGCTGCGCAAGCGCTACCTGATGGGCGGCTTCACCGTCGCCGCGATCGGACCGGCGCTCGACCTGACCTTCCCGGTCCAGATGCTCGGCGACGGGCCGAAGACCCTGGCGGAGATCGCGGCCGGAACGCATCCCTTCGCGCAGAAGCTCAAGGATGCCAAGGCGCCCATGGTGATCGTCGGCATGGGCGCGCTGGCGCGGCCGGACGGCGCCCAGGTCTACGCCGCGGCGCGCAAGCTGGGCGCCACGCTGCAGCGCGAGGGCTGGAACGGCTTCAACCTGCTGCACACGGCGGCCGCGCGCGTCGCCGGGCTCGATCTCGGGCTCGTGCCCTCGGGCAGCCTCGAGGACGTCAACGCCGTCCTCGATGCCGCCGGTGCCGGCGCGCTCGACGTCGTCTACCTGCTCGGCGCCGACGAGATCGACATACGCCGGCTGGGCAGGGCCTTCGTCATCTACCAGGGCCATCACGGCGACCGCGGCGCGCATCGCGCCGACCTGATCCTGCCCGGCGCCGCCTACACCGAGAAGAACGGCATCTACGTCAACACCGAAGGGCGCGTGCAGCTGGGACTGCTCGCCGCCGCGCCGCCCGGCGAGGCGCGCGAGGACTGGAAGATCCTGCGCGCCGTCTCGGAGGGCGTCGGCAAGAGGCTGCCCTACGACACGCTCGACGCGCTGCGCCAGGCGCTGGTCAAGGCGCACCCGAGCTTCGCGCGGATCGGCGGCGTGACGCCTTCGGCGCTGGCGGCCGCGCCCGGCGGCGATGCCGGCGCGCCCGCCGCCGCACCGTTCGCCTACCCGATCGCGAATTTCTACATGACCGACC
>JAKLKW010000224.1 GCA_023150455.1 Alphaproteobacteria bacterium
GGCGCCCGGCGTCTCGCCGGGCAACGGCGGCAGCGCCGGCAGCGGTGGCGCCGAGGGCAAGGTGCCGGCCACCTGCGTCATGCCGGCCGGCGCGCCCGATCCGGGCAGCGCCGGAACGACGACGGCGGGTTCGTCGTCGCTGGCCTTCTTCGCGATCCTGAGCGGCACCACGCGCTGCGGCTGCACCGAGGGCAACGGCGCGCGCTCGACCGCGGCTATGGGCGCGCGGCCGGCCGTGCCGGCGTCGGCAATCTGCACCGTCCGGAGCCCGGGCTGCGGCGGCACGGCAGAGGCCGCCGGTAGGGGCGGCTGCCAGCTCGCGGAGACGTCGCTCGGGGCCGGCGCGGCGACTGCCGTCGCCGTGGCGATCGGCGCATCGATGGCGCTGGGCGCGAAACCCTGGCGCGATCGCACCGCGCGTTGCGCGCCGGTCGCGAAGACACCCGGCGCCACGCGGGCAAGGCTGGCGAGGTCGTTGCCGGGGACCACCGGCGCCGTCTTCGGATCGATATTGGCCTCGGTCTTCTCCGCCACCGCCGACGCCGCCGCGATGATCGGCGTGGCCGCGACGGGCAGGCTCGGCGTGGCGAGCGGCCGGGCCACCGTGCCCTTGATCATGCCCATGCGGCGCATGTCGGAGAACAGGTCCTGCGCCTGAGCCTGCTGCGTAACCGCCGCGCCCCTGGGCATGGTCGGCTCGGGCAGCGGCTCGGACGTCACCTTCATGCGCGGCGCCGCGACCGGCGGCTTCTCCACGGGGTCGGCAACATCCTGCCCCGGCGGAGGTGATTCGCTCGCCGGCAGGCTCGGCAGTCCCACGGCCGGCTGCTGCGCGCCATCCAGGCAAACGCGCCGCCCATCGACCGCGTGCCAAAGCGTGCAGGCCTGGGTCGGCGCTAGAGATAGCATATAGGGCGAAGCGGAGCCCCGAGATGTAGCAGAGGAAGCAGAGGGGGACGGAGTCGTGGAGGACATGGCGCAGGCGGTGACGGTCAGGCTCACCCCGGCCAGCAACACACGTTTCATCGCCGACTCCTTATTTAAATAGGAGTCTTCATATTAACGATGAAGATGAAAAAGGCAAGTATTTGATTCTTAGCGATTCAGGCAATTTCGTGGCCGATTCGCCAAGCCACTTATCCACACCCCGTCACGGGTACCCTAGCCCGACGTCCTGGGCGGAGGCAAGTGGAGACGGATATGGAGTTCCTTCAACCGCTCGGCAGAGACTTCCGCGGGCGCGCCCATCAGCAGGTCCTGCGCCTGCTGGTTCATCGGGAACGCGACGACCTCGCGGATGTTCGGCTCGTCGGCCAGCAGCATGACGATGCGGTCGATGCCCGGGGCCGAGCCGCCATGCGGCGGCGCGCCGTACTGGAACGCGTTGAACAGCCCCGCGAAGCGCTCCTCGACCTCGGCACGCGCGTAGCCGGCGATCTCGAAGGCGCGCACCATGACGTCCGGCAGATGGTTGCGGATCGCGCCGGACGACAGCTCCACGCCGTTGCACACGATATCGTACTGGTAGGCCTTGATCGTCAGCGGATCCTTGGTGTTGAGCGCGTCGAGTCCGCCCTGCGGCATCGAGAACGGGTTGTGCGAGAACTCGATCTTCTTGGTGTCGGGATTGAACTCGTACATCGGGAAGTCGACGATCCAGCACAGGCGGAACGCACCCTTCTCGAGCAGGTCGAGCTCCTGGCATAGGCGCGTGCGCGCCTTGCCGGCGAAGGCCGCGGCTTCGGCCGGCTTGGCGCAGGCGAAGAACACCGCATCGCCGTCCGTGGCGTTCGCGGCGGACCTGATCGCGGCCAGGCGCTGCCCGTCGAGGTTCTTCGCGATCGGTCCCTTGGCGCCGCCGGCCTCGAATACGACATAGCCGAGCCCGCCCGCACCCTCGGCGCGCGCCCATTCGTTCAGCTTGTCGAAGAAGCTGCGCGGCTTCGCCGCCGCGCCCGGCGCCGGGATCGCGCGCACGACGGCGCCGCCGTCGATCGCCTTGGCGAACAGGCCGAAGCCCGAGCCGCGGAAGGCGTCGCTCACGTCGGCGATCACCAGCGGATTGCGCAGGTCGGGCTTGTCCGTGCCGTATTTCAGCATCGCCTCGTCGAAGGGGATGCGCGGGAAGGGCGCCGGGGTCACCTTGCGCCCCTCGCCGAACTCCTCGAACACGCCGTGCAGCACCGGCTCGAGCGCGGCGAACACGTCCTCCTGCGTGACGTACGACATCTCGAAGTCGAGCTGGTAGAACTCGCCTGGCGAGCGGTCGGCGCGGCCGTCCTCGTCGCGGAAGCAGGGCGCGATCTGGAAGTAGCGGTCGAAGCCGGCGACCATCAGCAGCTGCTTGAACATCTGCGGCGCCTGCGGCAGCGCGTAGAACTTGCCGGGATGGATGCGCGATGGCACCAGGTAGTCGCGTGCGCCTTCGGGACTGGACGCGGTCAGGATCGGCGTCTGGAACTCGGTGAAGCCCTGCTGGATCATGCGCCGCCGGATCGAGGCGATCACCGCCGAGCGCAGCATGATGTTCCGGTGCAGCTTCTCGCGCCTGAGGTCGAGGAAGCGATAGCGCAGCCGGATCTCCTCGGGATAGTCCGCCTCGACGCTGACCGGCAGCGGCAGCTCCTTGGCGGCGGACCGCACGGCCACCTCGGCCACGCGCAGCTCGACTTCCCCGGTGGGCAGCTTCGGGTTCACCGTGTCGGACGAGCGCGCCACCACGTCCCCGGTCACGGTGACGACCGTCTCCAGCTTCAGCCCTTCCAGCGTCCCGAAGACCGGGCTGCTGGTGTCGACGACGCATTGCGTGAGCCCATAGTGGTCGCGCAGGTCCACGAACAGCAGATGGCCGTGGTCGCGCTTGCGATGGACCCAGCCGGAGAGCCGCGCGGTCTCGCCGGTATGCGCGGCCCTGAGCTGGCCGCAGGTGTGCGTGCGATAGGCGTGCATGCAAGCCCCGTTGGAAGCGGGCGGGAGAGGGCAACAATGGGCCGGGTTTGTCAAGCTTGCCGCCGGCGCGCCGGACGACGCCTGCGACAGGCGTCGCTAAGGATCGGTCAGGTGCTGGCGCGCCGCAAGATACATGCGCTTGGACGGCTGGATATGCTCGACGACCAGACGCGCGAGGGTCTTGCGGTCGTTGGCCTTCAACGCCTCGATCATCGCCCAGTGCTGCTGGCGCAGCGTTTCCAGGATCGGCGGGTCGACCAGCGGATAGAGCCGCATCGCCCGCGACATGTAGGCGTAGCGCGTGATCGCCTGCTTGAGGTGGCGGTTGCCGCAGGCGGCAAAGAACGTCGCATGGAACAGCTCGTTGGCGGCGTCGATCGCACGCGGATCGCGCCGGGCGACCGCGCGGTCGTGGCGGCGCTGGATCGCCTCGAGCGTCGCGACAAGTCGGGGGTCGGCCGGCAGCCTCATGCGCTCGGCCGCCCGGCGCTGCAGCAGCTCGCGCAGCTCGGCGATCTCCTCGACCTCGACGGCGGTGAAGTCGCGTACCGCGGCGCCGCGGTTCGGCGAGCGCACGACCACTCCCATGCGCTCGAGCTCGACCAGCGCGCGCCGGATCACGTGCCGCTTGGCGCCGAAGCGCTCCATCAGCGCATCCTCGATCAGCCGCTCGCGCGGCCGCAGCCGTCCGAACAGGATGTCGCCCTCCAGCCCGCGCACCACGACCCCGAGCGCATCCGGCACGGCGCCGGCGGCCGCAACCCGCTCCGGCCGTGCGAGCGTCCGGCCCATTCGCTCTCCTCCCGATCCTGTCCGTCGGCAATATTATCAATAATCTTATTGACCTTCCAAGGCCCTTCCCCGTAGCCTCCGCCACGGATCGCAAAGGACGCCCGCACGCTGACGGGCGGCCGCACCAAGGAACGAGGAGGAAACCCATGCTGGCCTTCCTGGCACGCCTGACGCTCGCGGTGGTCGGGCTTTCCGTCTTGACCGGCCCGACGCACGCGCAGCAGAAGGAGCTGACGCTCTGGACGCACTGGGCGGCCGAGCAGATCAAGCGCGACTATGTCGAGGCCGCGATCCGCGAGTTCGAAACCAAGAACCCCGCGATCAAGATCAAGCCGACCTGGTACGAGAAGACCGCCCTCTACGCGGCGCTGAAGACGGCGCTGCGCGCCGGCCAGGCGCCCGATCTGTTCTACGCAGAGCCGGACCAGGTCGAGTACATGGAGAACGGGTTCCTGCTCGACCTCTCGGATCTGAATTGGGCGGCGATCGAGCCCTGGGCCAAGCAGGCCTGGACCTACAAGGGCAAGCCCTACGGCTTCCCGCTCGAGGCCTGGACGGTCGAGCTCTACTACAACCGCAAGATGATGGAAGAGCTCGGCGTCGCGGTGCCGGCGGCGCTGCAACTCACGCCGGACGCCTTCCTCGACCTGGTCAAGAAGGCGAAGGCGAAGGGATGGACGCCGATGGCACTCGGCGTCGGCGACCGGCCCTTCCCGGGCGCGCATCTGACGCACGAGGCCCTGCTAAAGAAGCTCGGCACCGAAGACTACGACAAGCTGCTGAAAGGCAAGCTGGCGTGGACCGATCCGCGCGTGGTCGACACGCTGAAATACGTTCGCTCGCTGACCGCGGCGGGTCTGCTGCCGGCCACCTTCACCAGCCTGAAGCTGGGCGAGGCGCACACCTACTTCCACACCAACCCGCGCGCGCTGATGTTCCTGAACGGCAGCTGGTACACGTCGCGCGCCTTCAACGCGCCCGACAAGGGCGGCCAGCCGGTCGACTTCGCGCTCGGCATCATGAAGTTCCCCAACGTCCCGGGCGCTGCCTGCGCGGACTGCCGCACCATCGCGGTCGGCGGGAGCTACGTCGGCAACGCCGACACGAAGCACAAGAAGGAGGTGATCGCCTTCCTGAACTCCTTCGCCACCGTCGAGAAAGGCAACGAATGGCTGGCCAAGGTGCAGGTCCAGTCCGGCATCAAGTCCGACCCGGCCAAGCTCACCGGCAAGGCCGCCGACTACTTCAAGATGATCGCGGCGACCAACGCCGGCGCGACCTACTATTTCGGCATCCCGATCCAGGTGATGCAGGGCAAGCCGAAGGAGGTCTTCACGCAGATCATCAACAACGCCTTCCCGGCCGGCTCGATCGGCGTCGAGGACGCCGCGAAGCAGTTGCAGGCCGCGGCCAACTGAGCCGACCGAAGCGGGGGCCGGCCGCCGGCGCGCGGCCTCCGCCTCGCCCGGCGAGGCGACGACGACCGCAATGCGCGAAGCGATGCCAGCGAAGCGCCACGGGGGGCTGCGCCAGCCCTGGGGCACGATCACGGCGTTCCTGCTGCCGGCGCTGACGGTCTATGCCGCGTTCACCGCCTATCCCGCCTTCCGCACGCTGTGGAACAGCTTCCACAAGGTCCTGCCGCGCCGCGAGGAATTCATCGGCCTTGCCAACTACACGGAGCTGCTGCAGGACGAGATCTTCTGGCGCGCCGTGCGCAACACGATCACCTGGGCGTGCATCTCGCCGCTGGTGGAGGTGACGGTCGCCTTGCTCCTCGCGCTGGCGCTCTACGCCAGGATCCCCGGCGCGCGGTTCTTCCGCATCGCCTGGTTCACGCCGGTCCTGATGTCGTACATCGTCGTCGGCATCCTGTGGGTCTGGATCTACAACTACGACTGGGGCCCGATCAACGTCGCGCTGCGCGCGCTGGGCCTGGGCGGGCTCGCGCGCGCCTGGCTGGGAGATCCCGATACCGCGCTGCCGGCCCTGATCTTCATCACCAGCTGGATGTGGGTCGGCTTTAACATGGTGGTTCTGCTCGCCGCGCTGCACTCCCTCCCGAAGGAAGTGATCGAGGCGGCCGAGCTCGACAATTGCGGGTGGGGCGCAAAGCTCGTCTTCGTCGTCCTGCCGCTGGTGCGCGCCACGCTGCTGAACCTCGTCGTCCTGTCGTTCATCGGCAAGATGAAGATCTTCGACCTGGTCTGGATCACGACCAAGGGCGGGCCGCTGTGGGCGACGGAGACCGTCTCGACCTACGTCTATAAGCGGGCCTTCGAGTGGACGACGTTCGATCTGGGCTATCCGTCGACCATCGCGACGCTATGGTTCGTGATCGTACTCGGCGCCGTGCTGGCGCTGACCCGGGCGTTCCGCCTGCGCGAAAAGCTGGAGTACTGAGGTCCATGGCCGTCCGGCACGCGCTGGTGCTGATCGTCCTTTCCCTCTACACGGCATTCGCCGCCGGCCCGTTCGTCTGGGCGGCGATGATGTCGCTGAGGACCACGACCGAGATCACGGCCGACCATTTCGCCCTGCCCGATCCCCTGCACTGGGAGAAGTTTCCGCAGGCGTGGTTCACGTCGAACTATCAGATCTACTTCACCAACTCGCTCCAGGTCGTGCTGGCGGCCGTCGCGATCCTGACCGTCGTCGGCGCGATGGCCGCGCACTGCTTCGCGCGCTACCGTTTCCGGCTGAACCGCATCTTCTACTTCGTGATCTTCTCGACCATCATCTTCCCGCCGCAGATCACCATCATCTCGCTGTTCCAGATCCTGGTGCAGTACGGCCTCTACAACTCGCTGGTGGGACTGACGTTCGTCTATGTCGCGATCCAGCTCCCGCTCACGATCTACATTCTCGAGAGCTTCTTCGCCCGGATCCCGGCCGACCTGTTCGACGCCGCGCGCATCGACGGCTACTCGGACTGGGAGATATTCTGGCGCGTCAGCCTGCCGATCGCGCTGCCGGCCGTCGCGACGACCGTGATCCTGAATTTCATCCTCCTGTGGAACGAGTTCCTCTACGCCGTCGTGCTGATCACCGAGGAGGAGAAGCGCACCCTTCCGCTCGGCATCCAGCGCTTCATGGGCGACCAGCTCGAGGATGTCGGCATGATCGCCACGGGCCTCATGATCGCCGTCATCCCCGTGATCGCGGTCTACGCCTTCTTCTCGGAAAAGCTGATCCAGGGCATGACGGCGGGTGCCGTGAAATGAGCGACGCCGGCGGTGGGAGCTGCTGATGGCGGTGGTCACGCTGGACCGGCTGTCCAAGGCCTACGATCGTGCCGGCGCCAGGGCCGTCGACGAGGTTTCGCTCGAGGTCGCCGACGGCGAGCTCATGGTCCTGCTGGGCCCGTCC